>JAHZJA010000406.1 GCA_022601155.1 Deltaproteobacteria bacterium
CGAGCCAGTCGGAGCCGCGAGCCGACGGTGTTGGGGCTGCACCCCAGCACGTGGGCGACCTCGGAAGCTGGCAACCCTTGCACCTGGCACAGCACGAACACCTCGCGCTGGGCGGGAGGGATGCGATCGAGGAACGCCGAGACCACGCTCCACGCTCGGCGGGCGTCGAGCGTCTCGGCCGACGGCGGAAGGCTGGGCTCGCAGACGGGGAGTCGGGCCAGTCGTTGCTGCCTGCGGGCGGCCCCCCCGGCGGTGGGAGAAGGCCACGTTGCGGGCCGCCGCCACCACCCACTGCCGTATCGACACGGCGTCGGGGCAGTCACCCAGGCGGCGATGGATCGCCAGGAATGCGTCGTGGACGACGTCGTCCACCGCGGCTTCGGGCACCCCACGGCCCACGACCACCGCGCGCACCAGCGCGTAGTGTTCGAGATAGATCCGCCTCAATGCCTCGAGGCGTGCAGTATCTGGGCGGCGACGCACCGTCGGGAGATCATTGCACCGCCCACGGCTCACGCTGGTCACTGCCCCAGAGAAAATCTTGCGCGGAGTCCGAGGCCCAGCCGCGCATTCACCGGTGCCGCGAGGTAGACCCGGCGGTCGACCTCCGCCGCTCGTACGTGAAACGTGGGTCGTGATGGGGCGACCGCGATCTCCGCACGGGCGCGGACCCCCAGCCACGGCGTCAGGCCGACGACGACGTCCATGCCGGCCAGCATCGCGAACCACGCTGCGGTCCCGGCGAACGGAGTGACGCCCGTACCCCGTCCGCGGGCCCGCATGCCTCCCGCTTCGAGGCCTCCACACACGGGCAGCTCCACCCGGCCCCATGCGGGCACGAAACAACCCCGCAGGGCGCCCGAGGTGAGGGAGAGGCGAACGCCGGGGTCGCTGGTGGTGCGGGTGCGAAACCAGTGGCGGGCACCGAGATCGATCCGCGCTCGGCCCCGCTGCCAACCCACTGCCCCTGCGACTCCGGCTGCGAGGGTGGTCGTCTGCGCGAGCGCGGCTGCGCCTTCGGCGAGCACGAGCACGGCGTGGGGTCGAACGACGCGAGCACGCTCGATTGCGGCCCGCGGTGGAGCGGTGGGTGTCGACGCGTCGCGCGGGTCAGCTGGGACGGAGGGCGGGAGCGGTCGGTGGTCGACAGACTCGGCAGCGACCGCGGACGTGGGCGGCAGGGCCGGGACTTCGGCATCGGGATCCTCGATGGTCGTCTCCCTCTGTACCGCTGTGGACGGTCCGTCGCTCGTGTGTGGCTCGAGGGCCAGGGCGACGACGAGCGCCGACGCGTCGACCACCGCGTCGCAGGTTGGCGCGTGGAGGGAGCGAGCCTCCCGCTGCTCGCCGATGCGCGTCGTCAGCTCCAGGTGATAGTCGCCGTCGGGCCCCCGTTGTACCTGGCCCTCGATCGTGGCCAAGGCGTCGGCATCGAACCGCAGCGCCCGACCCGTGAGCGTCTCGACCTTGTCGAGAAATGCCGCTGCGGTGGGGCACGGCGTCGGTGCCTCCCACATCACGTTGATATCGAGCGGGCTGCGGTCGAGCTGGGCGTCCGTCGGGGGTGACGGGTCTGGCTCGAGCGCGGCGCCCACCGTGGCCGGTCGTCCGCCCAGGACGAGGCCGAGCGCTACCTTCAGTACGCGCGTCACCTGGGCACCGCCACCGATCGCGGGACGATACGCGGGCAACGGCGCGAGGCAATCCCTCGAGCGCGGCAGGTCGACACCACACCCAGCGTGACAGGCCGCGCGGGGACGGGCAACGAGCGCGGTGTCGGCCATGCCCCCGTGCTCGTGGGGCGCGAGCCCCCCCGCGCAGCCCGGCGGACCACGCCAACAAAGGTGCGGGCACGCCCTGCGGTCATGTCTCGGCCAATCAGGACCCGAACGATTTCAGCCGATTGGCCAGCGGTTGGAGCCTGGGCTCGCGCTCGCGTGATGCGGCGGCTAGGTTCGCGCGTCGATGAAATCGATCGCCATCGGCCTCCTGGGTGCAGGCAATGTAGGGGGCGGTGTCGTCCGGATTCTCGAGGAGAACCGCGAGAGCATCGAGCGCCGACTCGGCGCCCGCGTCCACGTCAAGCGCGTGTTGGTCCGCGACCTCGATCGCGCCCGAGATGTCGATGTGCCCCGAGCGTTGTTGACGACCGACGCCGAGCAGGTGCTGGCCGACCCCGATGTTCGCGTGGTGGTCGAGCTCATCGGCGGCATCGAGCCCGCACGCAAGTACATCCTCGACGCCATGCGACGGGGCAAGCATGTCGTGACCGCCAACAAGGCGCTGCTGGGCCAGCACGGCAAGGAGATCTTCGACGAGGCGACCCGCTGTGGGGTCTCGGTGTTCTTCGAGGCTTCGGTTGCGGGCGGGGTCCCGATTCTTCGCAGTCTTCGCGAGGGGCTGGCCAGAGACGAGATTCAGCGACTGTCGGGGATCGTCAACGGCACCAGCAACTACATCCTCGATGCGATGGCGCGCGAAGGCTCGACCTACGACGCTGCCCTGGTCGCGGCACAGCAGGCCGGCTACGCGGAAGCCGATCCGTCCTCGGATGTCGAGGGGATCGATGCTGCGCACAAGCTGGCGCTACTGGCTCTGGTGAGCTTTGGGGCTCGGGTGGAGCCGTCTGCGATCCCCACCGAGGGCATCACTCGGATTCGTCCGTTCGAGCACCAGACCGCGCGCGAGCTCGGCTACGTGGTCAAGAGCGTGGCGATGGCTCGTGTCGACGACGATGGGCTGCTGCTGGCCGTGTACCCCGCCATGGTTCCCCGGGGCAGCCTGCTCGCCGATGTCCATGGCTCGTACAACGCGGTGCTGGTGGAGTCGCGAGCGCTGGGCCGGAGCATGTACTACGGGCGTGGGGCCGGGATGATGCCCACGGGGACGGCGGTGGTCTCCGACATCATCGAGGTTGGCCGCGGTCTGCAGTCGTTCGCCGAGGGACGCCCGCCGCCGCAGGCGTTCGAGCGCGTGGTCGAGGCGACGCCCAAGCCGCTGGACGACGAGTGGAGCGAGAACTACCTCTGTGTGCACGTGCCCAACGTGCCGGGGGTGCTGGGGCGCGTGGCCAGCTGCCTGGGCGAGCACGGGGTCAGCATCCAGCGAATGAACCAGGACACTCCGGGCGACAACGAGCCCGTCGACATGGTGATCCTCACCGAGTCGGTGCAGGAGTCGAAGCTACAGTCGGCGCTTGCCGCTCTGGACGACTTTCCCGATCTGGTGGCCCCGACTCATCGGCTTCGTATCCTGCCGCCCGATCCGCTGGACTGAGCGGAGCCGGACCGATCCGGGCTGGGGGCCACGCCTGCGATAGGCCCGGCGTGAGTCATCCCCGTGTTCTCGCCTACCTTTGAAGTGGCGATCAATGGATGAACGCGGTCACGGGTCGCCAGCGGCCCACGATGGGCGTGCGTCGAGCGCGGGACGGTGTTCCTCGACGGGAGGGCCTCATCGATATGCGACGCGGAGATGCTTTGAACGTCGGCCTTCAATCTGCCACAGTACCAAGCGTGTCGAAGCTGCCAACTCTGTTCATACCCCTGACTGTCTTCGCATTGGCATGTGGCTCCGACGGCGGTGGCGGAGCGGTAGACACAGGGTCCGATCCCGACACGGGAGCCAACGGCACCACGGCGGCGACCGACGGTGCGACGGGGGTGGTCGACGATACCGGCCTCACCACGGGCGATCCCGAGCCTGCCGACGTTCCTGCGCGAGGTGCAATCGCGATCAGCCTGGTCGAGGCCAACGCTGGCGTGGCCGTTCCGATCGGCGCCAACGGTGAGTGGGTCGGTCCCGAGGGGCGCAATGCTCCGCTGCCCAAGGGGCGCAACACCGCGGTGCGCGTCTACATCGACGTCGACGAGGCCACGTGGGTACAGCGCGACATCGAAGCGCGGCTGCACATCCACCTGCCCGATGGGACGATCGAGACCCTCAGCGAGACGGTGACCATCTCCGGCGACAGCTCCACGGCGTCGCTTCAGTCCGGCTATCTGTTCGGCGTACTCGCCGAGTGGATGATCCCGGGCGTGCGCTATCAGGTCGAGCTGTTCAAGGCTGGCACGGGTTGGGAGGATCTGCCCGAGGCCGAGGCGCCGCCGGCCACCCCGTCGAGCCCCGACTTCCTCGGCGTGGAGGATACCGAGCTGGAGATGCGCGTGGTCGTCGTGCCGGTCGCGTACTCGGGCCCGGGGTGCACCAGCACGGTCGATCAGACCGCCGAGGTGCTCCAGCCCTACGAAGACGCGATGTTCCAACAAAATCCGCTCGAGCGGTTGGACATCGTCTGGGATGATCCGTTCACGGTCGACAACCTGGACCTGTCCGACCCCAACGACTTCTTCACGCTGCTGAGCGTGGCTCAGCAGTACCGGGCGTCACAGCAGCCGGCGCCCAACGTCTACTACTACTTCTTGTTCGACAACTGCGGCGCCTGTATCGGCAACGGCGGTGGCTGCCTGCTCGGCGTCGCGCCTGGTCTCTCCGACGCCTCGATGGCAGCGGCGTCGCTGCGCGTGGCCATCGGCACGCGCTTCCTGGGCGGGTCCGAGGTCGGCATCGAGACGTTCGTGCACGAGATCGGCCACACTCAGGGACGGGCCCACATCGCGTGTCCGGGAGCGTCGGCGGCGGGTCCCGACCCCTCCTATCCGCACGAGAGCGGGCAAATCGGCGTGTGGGGCTTTGGGGTCCGCGACTTCGGAGTTCGCAACGCCACCACGCACACCGACTACATGAGCTACTGCAATCCCACGTGGGTCTCCGACTGGCAGTGGTCGGCCACGTTCAACCGCGTGGCCACGCTCACCAGCTGGGACGCGGCCTCGGTGGGCATGCCCGATGACGCGGCGGTGCTGGCAGGGGCGGTCAACCTGGAGACCGGCGAGGCCCAGTGGTGGACCGATCGCGGTGGCATCTCCAACCCGACCGAGGGGCACACCATGCAGTTCCTCGCCGGTGAAGAGGCTATCGAGATCGCCGACGTCCAGATCGATCACTGGTCGGAGGGCCCGATGATCTCGGTGCGTGCTCCGCTGCCCGCCGACTACGATGCCGCCGTGACTGGGATCCAGTACCTCGCGCCCAGCCGCAGCTTCGCGGTGCCGCGCGCGGCGATCACCAGCTACCATCGTGCGGACGACATCACCTCGCCCGGCGAGCGATGAGCGTCCCCGGTAGCTTTACTCCACAGATCGACGATGACGCGCTGAGGCTGGTCGCCAAGGCGCGCATCTTGTTCGCGGACACGGACAAGATGGGCATCGTCTATCACGCGTCGTACTTCCGCTATCTCGAGCTGGCGCGGGTGGAGCTCATTCGAAGCGTGGGGCCCCCGTACTCCGCGCTCGAGACCGAAGGCCTCGCGTTGCCGCTGGTGGAAGTGGGCGTGCACTTCTCGCGGCCGGGCCTGTACGACGACCACATCAGCCTGTACTGCGGGCTGTCGCGGCTGAGCCGGGTGCGGGTGCACTTCCAGTACCGCGTGGTCGTGGAGCGCGGGGACCGGCACGGCGCAGATGAGCGGGTGGAGCTGCTGCAGGCCGAGACCCGGCACGCCTGCGTGGACCGAGTGACGGGCAAGCCTCAGCGGCTGCCGCAGTCGCTGTTCGACCGGATGTCCGCGGTGCGCGGCGCCTAGCCTCGACTTTGGCGGTTTTCCACGCGCCATAAACACCGCCCCCGACCGCTGTGGCAGTGTTTTCGCTCC
>JAHZJA010000407.1 GCA_022601155.1 Deltaproteobacteria bacterium
CGCTACCGGTCGCCGGGCGCTGCCCAATGCCTCCACGGCCCTCGATCTCGAGCGGGTGGTGCTCTACCGCAATGGCATCGGCTATTTCGAGCGCCACGGTGAGGTCAGCGACTCCGTGCTGCGTATCCGGGTGCGCCGCGATCAGATCAACGATCTTCTCAAGAGCCTGACGGTCGTCGACCAAAACGGGCAGGCGCTCAGTGTCTCCATGCCGCTCGATCCCGAGACTTGGGCCGCGGCGGCGCTGTCGGCATTGGCTCCGGGTCGAGGAAGCCTGGCGGGTCTGCTCGACGGACTTCGTGGCACCGAGGTCACCCTCCATACCAACACCGGGCGGGTGCGAGGCCGCGTGGTCTTGGTGGAGCGCATCGTGGACGAGCCCGACCCCAGCAACCGCGGGTGGCCGCGGGGCTCGGGAGGCGAGGGCCCCTCCCAGCGAGACTTCAAGGTCACCGTGATGCGCGGCGCGGACCTCCGGGTCGTGCGGCTGTCGAAGGTCCGCGACGTGAGCCTCCACGACGGTGACCTGGCGATGCAGCTGCATCGGCGCCTCGACGCGAGCTCCGGCGAGGGCATGTTCCAGCAGGTCGAGGTGGCGATCCGATTGGTCGGCGCCAAGGAGCACGATGTGACGGTGAGCTATGTGGTGGCCGCTCCGATGTGGAAGCCCACCTACCGCGTGGTGCTCCCCGAGAAGGGCAAGGGCGACGCGCTGCTCCAGGCATGGGCGGTGGTCGACAACACCAGCGGCGAGGACTGGAGCGGGGTACGGATGTCGCTGACCTCCGGCGAGCCCATTGCGTTTCGCTACGATCTGCACACGCCGCGGACGGTGGGACGCAGCGATCTGACCGAGGCTGGGGTCCGCAAGCGGGCGACGGTCGCGTTGGGTGAGACGACCTACGGGAGCTTCGAGCCGGAGCCCGAAATGGAGGGCGAGCTGTACGACTACGACGAAGACGACGCCGTAGAAGAGGTCGCAGCCGCCGACGACATGGATGGCTGGGGCGGTGCCAAGGCCGAAGCCCCGCGGGCCGCCCTCGAGAAGAAGAAGAAGAGTAAGGGGCGCGCGAGCTCGGCCGGATCGGGTCCGGCTGGATCGCGCTCGGCCAACAAGCCCGCACCCGCGCCCAAGACCAGCGGTGTCGATCTCGAGGCGCTGCGTCGCAGTACCCAGGCCAACGCACGCTCCACTCAGGTCAGCGGCATGACCCGGTACGATCTCTCCGAGCGGGTGACGGTCCCCAACGGAAGCTCCACCATGGTCGCGATCCTCAATCGTGACGTCGAGGCGGAGCAGACCTTCCTGTACCGGCCGGGTGGGGCAGGCATCGGCTACGAGGCCAATCCCTACCGCGTCGTGCGGTTCAAGAACGACACCTCGTTCGTGCTCGAGCCGGGGCCGATCAGCATCTACGCGGGCGACAGCTTCGTGGGCGAGGGACTGAGCGAAGCCGTCAGCACGGGCACGAGCGCCACGATTCCGTTCGCGGTGGAGCCCAGCGTGCTGGTGAGCTCGTCGTCGAGTTACTCGGGCGACGAGATGCACCTGCTGCGCATCGTCCGGGGCGTACTCGAGGTGGAGAGCTTCTCGCGGACCACCACCACCTGGTCGGTCAAGGGCCAAAAAGCGGCCGAGGCCTACACCGTGCTCGTGCGCCACTCCAA
The DNA here is from genome assembly GCA_022601155.1 of Deltaproteobacteria bacterium. Classification (GTDB taxonomy): domain Bacteria; phylum Myxococcota_A; class Polyangia; order Nannocystales; family Nannocystaceae; genus Paraliomyxa. The sequence continues at coordinate 1,669 of JAHZJA010000407.1, forward strand.
GGCGGGGTGGAACTACGAGCTGGTCGAGCCGCCTGCTGGCACGGAGATTCTCCCCGACGGCTACCTCATCCCGGTCAACGTGGCCAAGGGCAAGACCGAGGGCAGCCAGAAGGTGATCGAGGAGACCCCGTCGACGACCACGATCAGCATCTGGGACGGTCGGGCGCTCGGCTTGCTGGAGACGTTGGTCCTGTCGGCCGACCTCACGGGGGAGCTCAAGGCTCAGATCCAACCCGTGGTCGATCTACGGCGCGAGATTGGCCGGATCGACACCGAGATCGATGGTCTCAAGGCCCAGCAGATCGAGCTCAACCAACGGGCCAACGAGACCCGTCAGAACCTCGAGGCGATCAAGAAGGACCCCGCCGCCAACAAGCTGCGCAACAAGCTGAGCAAGCGGCTCGACGACTTCACCTCCGAAGGCGACCGGATCGGTCGCAAGGTCGTCGAGCTCCAGAGCCAGCGGCTGGAAAAGAAGATCACGCTCGAAGACCTGCTGCAGGACCTCGATCTGCGGCCGCCACCCCGCAAGGGCAAGGGCAAGAGCAAGAGCAAGGCCAAGGGCTGACCGGGCACCACTCGACGGCGGGATCGCGTCGCCGCAGCGCGGCGCGACCGTTCGCTCGTCGAACGGTTCGGCTCTGCGGCAATGTGCCCCACGTCGGGTTCCCGTCGGCGGTATTGGGGGCCAGAGCACAGCGACACGCCCCGTAGCGAAACCCCTCGCGACTGGGCCATTTTCGTCCGCGCCAGGCACCTCGATCGTGGCGTAGGGTCTGGTTCATGGGCCCACAGGAGATGGACGAAGTGCTCCGTTCAATGCTCGAAGACCACCGCATCTCGCGGGCGGAGCGGCGAGCCCTTCGCGAATTGGTGGAGGAGCGTGGAATCTCCAATCAGCGTCTGGGGGTGTTTCGCAGCCGTGCGTTCGACCTGGCCGAGCAGATGGTGGAGGGCGACGACAGCAAGTCGGTCGTCAAGTGGCTGGAGGGCACGATCAAGTCGCTGCTGCCCCGTGAAGAGAAGGAAGACGCCACCGAAGCCGAGGCTCGGTTCTCGCCTGGCATGGAGTGCTTGGGCCTCATCAACGGTGAGATCGATCGTGCACGTCGAACGATCGACATCTGCGTGTTCACGATCACCGACGACCGAATCGTGGAACGCATTGGGCACGCGCTCCGCCGGAAGGTGAAGGTGCGGATCATTACCGACGACGACAAGTCGCTCGACAAGGGGTCCGACATCGACCGGATGCGTCGTGGTGGCATCGACATCCGTATGGACACCTCGCCGTTCCACATGCACCACAAGTTCGCGATCTTCGACGACGCGACGTTGTTGACGGGCAGCTACAACTGGACCCGCTCGGCTGCGAGCAACAACCAGGAGAACATCGTGCGGTGCACCGATCGGACCCTGGTGGGCGCGTTCGGCAAGACCTTCGACGATCTGTGGCGGCGGTTCGAGTAGCCGGATGGCGCTCGGGCGCCGGGTGAACGATGAGCACGATCGCCGGCCACCTGCGGGCGGTGATCGAGGGCGCGGATGCGGCTTCGGTTGCGCGGTCAGTCGCGGCGCCGACGGATGAGCCCCGCGAGCGCCAGCATCATCAGCCAACCACCGGGGGGGGGATCGCTGGAGCGGCAGCCGCAGCCACTGCCGCCGAGGTCGTCTCCCGCGGCGCCGCTCATCGGCCCGTTGCTGTCGCTGGTCTCTGCGGGCGAAGTGTCGTCGGTGGCGCTGTCGAGGCCTTCGGTGGCTCCGGCCGAGGTGTCCGGATCGGGGTCGCCAAACGGGCGTTGACGATCTCGATCGTGACCTCGGCCGAGGCCGGGTTGCCCGCCTCGTCGGCGATGTCCACCCGGATGGTGTGGAAGCCGTTGCTCAGCCCGTGCCCGGAGGGGGGATCACCAGCGTTGACGGGGAACGTCAGCGTGGCGTTGATGAGGGAGGTGCTGGCCTCTACGGCGCCGTCGAAGAAGATCGATGTCTCGAGGACCTGGGGTCGTCGGTCGTCATCGAGGGTGATCGTGAGATCGAAGTCCTCGGTGTACTCGAGCACCTGACCCTCGGCGGGGGTGTCGATCACCACCGTGGGGGCGACGTCGTCGAGGATGGGCGGCCCGAACAGCAGGAGCATCTCCTGGTACGAGTTCTGCTCGTTGGGGGGGCAGAACATGGTGTGGACCGAGTTGCACGACGAGTTCGCCGGGTCGAGATCGGTGTTGGCCACGATCCGGCTGCACACGTCCTGATACTTGGGGTCGTTGACGCCGCCGGCCGAGGGGAACAGGTTGTCGGTCTGGTCGTCGACGTGCTCCAGCCCCCAGGTGTGGGCGGCCTCCTGATGGATCACGGTCGCCTGCACGTTGGTGCTGTTGTTGACCAGGAACGAGAAGCTGGTGATGTTGGGATTGGAGTTGCCGCAGTCGATGACCGGCGCCACCCCACCCACGCCAGGGGGGGCTCCCTCCGGTGGCGTGCCCACCACGACCATGGCGTAGGGGTTGGGCTCGGGCGGGCGCTCGCCGACCACGATCACCCCAAAGTCCACCACGTCTTCCCGGGTGGCCTGCACCACCGCGGCCCGGGTTGCGGCACTGGCCGGAGAGGCATTGAACTGCACGCCGGGGAACAGCGTGGTGCAGTTGTTCTGCGAGTCGTTGCCGCAGCCGCCCTGCATCTGTGGCCCGTCGAAGTTGACGAACAACACCGTCGGACTGTTGAACGCACCCTGTACGTCCGGTTCCTGTCCCAGGCCGATGGGAATCGGCTCGACGCTGGGATCGGTGATCGGGGTGCCGAACTCGAGGTCGGCCGGCGGTGCGCTGCCGTGCGCCGAGACGGTGAGTCCCGATCCCGCCAACAGCGTGGCGGTAGTCAACCAACTCGAAACCAATGCCATGATCAAGGTGCCCTCTTCCCCCATCTTGCGCGTCGCGCAAGGAGGACGTCAAGCGAGACCCGGCGTCGGGACGACACTGACCTACCTGGTGTGTCTCACGACTTGGCGGCAGGGTCGGGCTGCCCTGGCCTTCGCTCTAGAGCGGCACGCGCGTGTTCTCGATCATCGAAGTGGATCGTCTGTGTGCCGAGCACCTGATAGTCCTCGTGTCCTTTGCCCGCAATGAGGACGACGTCATCGTCATGGGCTCGTGCGATGGCGTCTGCGATCGCGCGGCCACGGTCGGTACGACGATCGGTCCGGCCCATTCGATCGGAGGGCACCCCCGCGAGCATCATGTCGACGATCGTCTCTGGGTCTTCCGTCCGAGGGTTGTCGGAGGTCGCCCAAAATCGGTCCGCACCCGTGCTGGCCACGCGGCCCATCTGCGGGCGCTTGCCCGGATCACGGTCTCCGCCACAGCCCAACACCACCACCAGGTGGCCCTTGCAGCTGGGGCGAACCGCCTCGATCGCGCGCTCGACTGCGTCGGGTGTGTGGGCATAGTCGACCAGGACGGTCGGTCCGGGGACGCCCGCGACCGTCACGCGCTCGAGTCGCCCGGGGGCGCCCGCGGTGGTGCGTAGCGCATTGGCCATGGCGTCGAGATCGAGGCCGAGACCGAGGCCGAGGCCGAGACTGATCATCAGGTTGTCGAGGTTGAACCCACCCACGAGCGGGCTGTGGAGCGTCACCGATCCCATCGGCGTGTGGACCGTGGCGCGCATGCCCGACGGCGTCGACGTGATCGCTTCGGCGCGGATCTCCGCAGTGGGGTCGTCACCCCGAGACACCCGCCAGCGCCGCGAACAGGTCGCGGCGTCCAGGAATCGACGTGCAGCCTCGGGAGCCGGGTCCACGGCAGCCACGGCCAGCCCGTCGTCGCGCACGTGTTCGGAGGCCAGCCGACACTTGGCCGCGAGGTAGTCGTCCATGTCGGTGTGGAAGTCGAGGTGGTCCTGGCTGAAGCTGGTCAACCCGACGGCGTGGAACTGCAGCGGCTGCGCACGGCCCTGCACCAGGGCGTGCGACGACACTTCCATCACCGCATCGGTGGCGCCGCGGCTGCGGGCGTCGGCCAGCAGTGCCTGCAGCTCCAGGGGAAACGGTGTCGTCAGAGCGGCGCCGGCCTCGTGGTCGACCAACCAGTTGCCCGTGGTACCCAGCCGCGCGTACAGCCGGCCTGATCCCGCCAACGATGTCCCCAGCAGATGCGCGGTGGTGGTCTTGCCGTTGGTGCCGGTCACCCCGGCGAGCCGCAGCGCGTCCGCAGGCCGGCCGTGGGCATTGGCAGCCAGCAACGGCATCGCGCGCGCGGTGTCGGCCAATCGAACCGTGGCGCCCGGCAGCGGCCCCACGCGATCGTCTTGCACGATCGATATGCTGGCGCCGCGCTGTCGCGCCGTGTCCACGAACGCATGGCCGTCGTGCGTCAACCCTGCCACCGCCAAGAACGCCGCCCCCGGTTCGACTCGTCGTGAGTCGACCTCGAGGGCGGTGATCGTGGTCTGTGGTCCGCAGTCGAAGTACTGCGGTGCTGGCTCGATCCCGGCGAGGAGTCGACGGAGCGTGATCGGTGCGGTCACATCCGTCTTCTACCGCGTCTGGAGCGCCCAGACTTGGCTGCGATGACTAGGACTTGTCCTTGTCGTCGGCTGCGGCCTTGGCGTCGGCGGCCTCGGCCCCCTTGGCGTCGCCCTCTCCGGCCTTGACGGCAGCGGTCTTGCCCTCGTCGGCGCCCTTCTTGGCGCCGCCGCAGGAGCCCTCGCCGCAGGAGTGCTCGCCCTTCTTGGCGTCGGCTGCCTTGGCGTCGCCAGCCTTGGCGCCGCCGCAGGAGCCCTCGCCGCCCTTGGCACCGCCACACGAGCCCTCGGGCTTGGCGTCGGCTTTCTTGGCGTCGGCTTTGACGTCGGCTTTCTTGGCATCGGCCTTGGCGTCAGCCTTCTTGGCGTCGGCCTTCTTGCCGTCGGCCTTCTTGACCTCGGCGGCGTCCTTCTTGGCGTCGTCGCAGGCGGTGATGGCGATGCCGCTGCCGAGCAGCGCGAGCGTAGCGGTGATGGTCTTGATGTCCATGGTGGATCCTCGTTCGTCGGGTGGGGTGTCCTCGGTGGACTGAAGCCGCGAATCTACGATGTTTCCTCGGCCTTGTCCCCGGAGTTCGTACGCACTGGGAGGCGCAACTGGCCGGACAACGCCTTCTTTTCGTCCCGGGTTACGTATGGCGCGGACCCCACGCGTCGCCGAGCGCGACGGCTCGCACCGCAACATCGCGGGATTGGTCGACAATCAGTCCGCGAGTGCTTTTTGCGTCAATGCAATGAGTCGCGGTGTTTCCGCCACCAATGCATCGACATCGACCGTTTGTTTCGATCGGTACACGAAGCCGACCAAGTGGTCTTCATAGCGCCACATCACGAGATAGCCGCGTTGTTCGACATGATCGGCGCCGTCGAACGCGTCCATCTTCTGGAAGCCCACCGTCACATCGTCGACGACCTCGACCCTCGGCATCTTGCCGATGGCGGCATCGATCTTCGCTCGGTCGGCGCTCGCCTTTTGGAAGATCGGTTCGATCGCCGTGTCGCGATCGATGGCTTCGGCCAGCAGCTTGCTCGCCTCGACTGCAACCGGGGCCAGCTGGACGCCCTTGACCAGCACACTCTCCACGCTGTCGCTGGCGTCCGATGCATCGGCTGCCCGCGCGGCGAGCCATGCCTTGGCCGAGGGGCTCAACTCACCGTCATTGGTGAGATCTTCGAACGCGTCCTTGGTTGCGTCGGCCAGCTCGCCTGCGGCCTTCTTCGACGCGTCCACGGCTTCGTTTCCCAGCTCGGCGGCCTTGTCGGCCGTCTTGTCGGCGAGCTCGGCGGCCTTGTCGGCCGTCTTGTCGGCGAGCTCCGAGGCCTTGTCCTTGGAGGCATCGAGTGCCTTCTTGGAGGCCTCGGCTGCAGCTCGACCGCCCGCCTTGACCTGTTGTTCGGCCGAGTCACACCCCGGTGCGAGCGCGACCAGCAGAGCGAACGTGGGCAGCGATCGGGAAGGCCGCATCATGGTGACGGACAATACCAGTCACCGTTGTCCGGCTCGCCCTAGGGCTTCGTAGATGACGAAGCCCCCGACCGTCGGAAAGCGGTCGGGGGCATCGCCAGCGGAACGGGAGGGATTCGAACCCTCGGTAGAGTTTCCCCTACGCAGATTTAGCAAACCTGTGCCTTCAGCCACTCGGCCACCATTCCACAGGGTCTTGTGGGCGCCCACTGCGGCACCCGTGTTGGTTCGGGGCACGGACGCTACCCTCGCCGGGCTCCGCTGGCAAGCGCTTGCTGCCCCCCGAGTGGCCCGGCATGATCCCGTCCACGGTGTGGGTTACCCGCAGGCTGTGGCCGGGCTTGGCCGAGTTCGCCATGGCGTTTGCCGGGCTCGTCGTGGGCTGGGTGGCCGTGGTCGCCTTGCTCACGATGATCGGTCAGGGCCCGTGGAATCTCGCGGCGGCCTCGCTCATCACCGCCGTCGGGGCATGGTTTTACGCCAAGATCGGCCCGCTGTGGGGCCGTGCAGCCCGCGACGAGGACGACGACCAACCCGTCGTTGCCGAGGTCCTGCGGTCTACGACGCCGCTGGTGCCGACCGTGTTGATGGTCCTGCTGGGTATCGCTGCGGCGTTGCTGGGCAGCATCGGGGCCGCGCTGCTGGTGGAGCTGGTCGGCATCCCGGTCGAAGAGCAGGCGACCGTTCTCGAGATCACTACTTCGGCACGCGCCAACGGTCCCACGGTGGAGGCGGTCGTGCTCGCGTCGTCTGCGCTGCTGCTGGCCCCGGCCGCGGAGGAACTGCTGTTTCGTCGGCTCTTGTTCGTGCGCGTCGCCGCCCGGTCGGGCCGACCCTTGGCCTACACGATCAGTGCGCTCGCCTTTGCCGTCGTCCACGGCAATCCCGCCGGGTTCATCGTGTACCTGTGGCTCGGCCTCGTGTTTGCGGCCGTGCTCGAGCGGACGGGAAGGCTCTCCGCCGCCATTGCCGTGCACATCGGCAACAACGCCTACGTGCTGGCGTTGTTGTTCTGGGCGCCCTAGCTCGCGTGTGTGAGGGTTCGCTCGGTGTTGGGCGCGTGGAGGGTTGCGGTGGGGCCAAGGACGTTGCTAACTTCCGCGGCCCGCAAACGACAGACCTGCATCTGTAGCTCAGCTGGATAGAGCGTCGGTCTACGGAAC
>JAHZJA010000408.1 GCA_022601155.1 Deltaproteobacteria bacterium
CCCGAGACCGCCAACGCGGCGGTGTTTCGCCCCGATGCCTACGCACGGATCGTCTCGGGGTCCACGGTCTACATGGCCGGCAATCCCGACACGCCGCACAGCTATTCGTACACGCCCGATGTCGCGCGGGGCTTGGCGGTCCTGGGTGTGCACCCCGCGGCGGTGGGGCGTGCCTGGCACTTGCCGGTCGCCGCCCAGCTGACGACGCGTGAGCTCGCCGACCGCTTTGCGGCCCACGCGGGGACGTCGGTCAAGGTGCGTCGCATCCCGCAGTGGGCTCTGCGCACCCTCGGGCTGATGGTCCCGGTGATGTCTGCGTTGGCCGAGATGACGTACCAGTGGGACGCGCCCTACCTGATGGACGATGGCGACTTTCGCCGTACGTTCGCGGTAGGGCCCACCCCGTTGGCCGAGGCCATCGCGCAGACCTTGGCGCCGCACATCACTGCACGTGCAGCCTGATGGCAGCGGTGCGCAGGCACCACCCGGCTGCGATCGCACGGGATTTGCGCAGCACGGGTCCCCACAGTACCGTGAAGCCACGGCATGTTGACCAAGCTCATCGCCATCGCGGTGCTCGGGACGCTGGTGGGACGCGTGTTCTTCCAGCCGCAGCTCGAGGGGCTGGGACGATGGTTTCGACGCTTCGTCGACGTGACGCTCATCGTGATCACCGTGGTGTACGCGGTGCAGATCATCATCATGCTCACCAAGTGAGCCGTGCGGTGACCCGGCTGGAGCTCGGTCGGGGCGGATCGCCACACGACACGATGGCCGCGCCCGTGGGTTTGCGCTGCTGCACCATTGTGTCCCAAGCTTGTTGGCTCCGATGAAGCTCGACGTCGACCTCGATACGTTCACCCATTCTGGCGACAAGGACTTTCGGCTGGCCGACCATCCGCAGTCTCTAGGTCGCAAGCTCTACGAGAACAAGGCCGACTATCGGACGCGCATTGCCGAGTTCCAGCGGGAGATCGACGCGCTCCAGTCGATGATGTACGCGCACGATCGCTACGCGATGCTGCTGATATTCCAGGCGATGGACGCGGCGGGCAAGGACGGCACCATCAAGCACGTGATGGCGGGCGTGAACCCGCACGGCGTCAAGGTCTACTCGTTCAAGAAGCCCAGCGCCCGCGAGATCGACCACGGGTTCTTGTGGCGAACCAACGTGGCCATGCCCGAGCGAGGCCGCATCGCGATCTTCAACCGCTCCTACTACGAGGAGGTGCTGGTGACCCGGGTCCATCCCGGCATCATCACGGGGGGGCAGCGGTTGCCGGCCGAGCAGACCAAGACCATGTCGAGGCTGTGGAAGCAGCGCTACGCGGCGATCCGGAACCTCGAGCAGTATCTGCACGACAACGGCACGCAGGTGCTCAAGTTCTTCCTCAACGTGTCCAAGGACGAGCAACGGGCCCGGTTCTTGTCGCGCATCGACGAGCCCGAGAAGAACTGGAAGTTCTCCGAGGCCGACGTGGCCGAGCGCCAGCACTGGAAGAGCTACATGAAGGCCTACCAGCACTGCATCGACAAGACGTCGAGCTCCGATGCTCCGTGGTACGTGGTCCCGGCCGACGACAAGAAGAACATGCGCCTCATCGTGTCCAAGATCGTCTTGTCGCGGATGAAGCAGCTCGACCTCCACTACCCGGAGGTCAGCGACGAGCGTCGAGCGCAGCTCCAGGACTACCGCCAGCAGCTCGACGAGGGCTGAGGGCGCGGACCCGTCAGGTCTCGCCGCGGGCGCTGAGCCACTCGTGGACCGCCGCGTACTGGTCGCGGGTGTCTCGGCCGCCGGCCGCGAACGCATCGCGGGCCAGCTGAGCCAGGTCGAGCATGCGCTCCGGGTCGCGCCCCAGGTGGGCGAGTGCCTTGGCCATGTCGAACCGGACACGGGCGAGCTCGGCCGAGGCCGCGCCGTGGGAGCGAAGCAGCGCATGGGCCCGCTCGAGGGAGGCCAGGGCGGTCGCACCCCGACCCAGCGATAGCTGACAGCGGCCCAGGTGCGCGAGCACGTGGCCGGTTTCTCGGGGGGGTCGTTGTGACTGCGACTCGTAGATGGCCAGCGCTCGCTCGTGGCACTCGAGCGCAGGCTCGAGCTCGCCAGCTTCGCACAGCGACTCGCCCAGCGAGTCGAGGATCGCGGCCACCGCGGGATGGTCCTTGCCGAACTTCATCTCGCGGATTTCGAGCGTGCGACGGTAGGCTGCGATGGCGGCGTCGTGCTGGCCCTGCCGCACGTAGACCTTGCTCAGGCTGTCGAGGGTGGCCGCGAGGTTGTCGTAGCTCCCCCGCAGTTGCTCGGACGAGCTGCGCTGGACGGGAGTGGGGACGCCCGCGTCCACATCGCGGGTCCGCATCTCGACCAGGCCCGACTCGCGGTACGTGTAGCGAAAATCGAGGGTGGCAGACTGTCCGATGCGCAGCCGATCGCCTTCGCGCAGGCCCTCGGCGTGGATGCGTCGGCCGTTGATGAACGTACCGTTGGTCGACTGCAGGTCGACCAGCTTGGCGCTGCCGTCGGGGTCACGAATGATCTCGGCGTGGCGTCGCGAGACGCCATCGTCGCGCAGCATCACCCGGGCATCCTGGCCACGACCGATGATGGTGGTGCCGACCGGGAGCTCGAAGACCGTTCCCACCGATTGCCCCGTGAGCACGGTGAGATACGCGGGGCCAGTGCGGGGCCCCGCCGATGAGGAGCGGGTGCGCTGGATCGCCGTCGGCTCGTCTTGACCCGCCTTCACATCAGCCCGTCTCGCCCGCGTTCCCTCGCCGAGCGCGGTGTAGGATACCGCGTCCCAGGGCCGACACGGGCTGAGAAGGCCGTTGTGGGCCCCGTCGACGGAGGCGTCGGTGGCCGCAGCGGGTAGCATTCCGGCCGATGGAGGACCTTCACCGCCGCTCGGCCAAGACCCTCGCATGGCTCGGTGACGTGGAATTCGAGCGTGAGGTCCGTTATCGGCTCGTGCGGCGAGGTGATTACCCGACCGACAGACTCGACGCGATGAAGACGCGGGTGGTGCGGGCCGAGGCCCAGGCGGCGTTGCTCGAGCAGATGACCCCCGCGCTGTCACCCGATGAGCAGGCGCTCGTGCAGCGTGCCCGCAACACCTCCCCGCCAGCGGCTTCACGAGGCAGGCGACGCCGCACCCGAGACTATCGCCAGGCGACAGCGCTCGAGGCCTTGGTGGCGAGCTGGTGTCTCGATGGCGAGCCGGGCCGCGCTCGCCTCGACACCGTGATGGGCCCGCTCCTCGATGCGGCGATCGATGGTGCGCTCGAGGCCGATCGACGACGGCCGCGCAGGGGCTGACTCCCGCCCCGTACGCTCGCCTGTCGTAGACCGAGCGGCGATCAGGCCGCGTGGTGTTGCTGCGAGGGCAGCCGCTCGGCGTCGGGCTGGGGCTGGGGCCCGGCCTCGTAGACGCGGCGCGGCGGCTCGCGGATGTCCCAGACCAAGCCCACCAAGGCGAGTGCTCGCAGCACGTAGTAGGTGAGGTCGATCTCCCACCAGAAGAAGCCCTGGCGTGCCGAGGACATGTGGTGGTGGTGGTTGTTGTGCCAGCCCTCGCCCATCGTCAGCAGCGCGAGCACCCAGTTGTTGCGGCTGTCGTCGGTGGTGGCGTAGCGGCGCTTGCCCCAGACATGGGCCAGCGAGTTGATGGTGAATGTCGAGTGCCACAGCACCGTGGTGCTGAAGAAGAACCCGATGAACAGGCCCCACAC
>JAHZJA010000409.1 GCA_022601155.1 Deltaproteobacteria bacterium
CACTGATGCGATCTCGTCTCCGCGTCGCGCGGTCCACCATGCCGGCCAGGGCTCGGCGGAGCGCCCGTCGCTGGTAGAGGAGGGGGGCAGGTGCCGTGGCCCGCGGGTGACCAGGAATCGGCGTTGGTCGGCCGCGAGCGAGCCGGCGATCTCGGCCTCGATGGTCTCGAGCGTGTACTCCCAGTGCATGTCGAGGGCCCGGTGGTGAAGCTCCACCGTCAGCGGCCAGCCGACGCTCTGTCGGTCGCGACGGGTTGCGTCGCAGCGGTACGTGCAGCGGTCGGAGCCGAGCTGTTCAGTCAGCGCGCACGCGCGGCCGCCCTGTACGTGCGCGGCAGGGCATCGCAGCTGGGCCGAGGTCTTGGCGAAGCACGGCCACCGCCAGCGCAGCAACACCCGGGTGGGCTCGAGGTCGATGATGTCGGGCTCGTCGCCGTCCGACCACGCACTCGAGCTGCACACGGGTGCGGTGGACCCTGCGCTGTCCTGTGGCGGGTCGAGCCGGACATCGAGTTGGTGGCGCCTCGGTGTCGTGCTCACGGGGACCCGCATCTCGAACACGCCCCGGCGCAGATCGGCGGGCTCGACGATGCACATGTGGGCGGGATCGGTCGGTCCCCTGGGTGGCCCGGACGGAGCCGAGTCCTGCGGCTGCGGCGAGACCCCGTGGAGGGCTATGGGAGGGTGGTCGCACGCCAGGTTGCCCGCGTCCGCGCCGTCGTACAGCGCAATCGTCCGCGTGAGGCTGGCTTCGAGGTCGGGATCCTCGCGGAGCCGAAATCGCTGGGTGCGGCAACGGGGCTGTAGCGCCACGCGAGCTCGGCCGCCAAAGCTCGGGCTGGCGGCGGTCCGGTGGTAGTCGCCACCCAATATCCCCACCGAGGCTTGGAACTGGGCGGCGTCGAGCTGGTGCCGGGTGCGGACCGAATCGAACCGAATCTGGACGCTGCGGCCAAAGACGTCGAAGTGGGTGAGCGAGGGGGTGAATCCTCGATCGAGGTCGACGGCGCGCACGGTGATGAAGGCGACCGAGCGCTCGGCGGGGCTCTTGGTGGTCGGGCTGCACATCACCACCCACGGCCACTGGGGGGTCAGCGGCGGGGGCACGAATTCCCAGGTGGCCTCGCACCCGGTGGGCTCACGGTTACGGCAGCGTTGGTCGCTGGCGTCGGGGTGACGCATCGCCGTGAAGGCATCGAGGACCGCCGCGTCGTCGTCCAGTCCATCGAGGCAGGCCTCGCGGAACCACGGTACCTCGATGAGCCCCGTGCTCGAGGGTGAGGGCTCACCGATGCGGTAGCCGCTGTTGACGTCGCCCGACAGCACACCCCGCAGCGCGAGCTCGTCGATGCACATCCCCGAAGACCATGGGCCCTCGAACCGCGCCGGGTTGAGCGGGGTGACGAGGCAGACCTGGTCGGGGGTCGCCTCGGTGGGAGTCTCGAGCTCGACGGTGAGGTCCCACGCCACCGTGGATGGCTGTGCTACCGAGAGCACCGAGAGCAGGGCGAGCGATGCGGGCACCATCACGGGTTCAATCGCAGATGTAGACGACCGAGCATCCGCGCTTGCGCAGCTCGGTCTCGTTGTCGCGCTTGCAGTGCGTGCCCTTGGCGTCGAGCCAAGCACCACGGCGGCGGGAGTGGTAGCACCGGGTCGGCTTGGGCCGTGCGCGGGGCGAGTCCACCGCCTCGAGGGCCTCGTTCGTTCCCGCCTCCGGGGGCTCGTCGAGCGAGGTCGATGCGGTTGCGAGATCGGGAGCCGAGGTCGTCGCGGACGCCGAGGTCGTCGCCGGGGCTGCTGACGATGTCGCCGCATCGTGGCCCCCGGTCGGGTCTGCATTCGCACGGGGTATCGCGGACGCATCGCGCGGTGCCGCCCAGGCGGCGGCGTTGGTCGGCTCCTCGACGGGAGCGGCGCTCCAACGCGACGCTGCGGCGATGCCAGCGCCCAGCGCCAGCACACCCGCCACAGCCCAGGTCCAGGCTCGTCGCGCTGGGGCGGGTTCGGGTACGGCCAAGGGCTCGACCATCGTGTCGCTCGCGAGGCTCTCGCCGAGCTGTTGCAGCACGGCCAAGCCACCCGCGTCGACCACCTGGAGTCCGCTCCCCTCGAGCAGCTGACGATCGGTAGGGCTGCAATCGGCCAGCGCGATGAAGTGCCCCGGGCCGTGCCCCTGCGTCGTGGCCGGCGTCATGTCGAGCAGCAGCTGCAGCTCTGGATCGTCGACGGCAAAGCCCACCAATAGCATCTGATGGGCTCGATACGCCGCGGTGAATGCTTCTTGTCGCGCGGCCCCTGGCGCCAGCTCGCGTTGTACGCAGGCTTGGGTGAGCACCCATGTGCTCGGCGTCTCGAGGGTCCCGAGGATCTTGAAGACGAGGTTGCGGCGCTGGGGGAGGTCGGGGCGGGGCTCGGCGAGCATGGGCCAGCGACCCGCGAACGCGCGCTCGAGCAGCCGGTGGAGGCTCACGGTGTACGCGGCACGAAGCCGCGGTCGTAGGCGGGCCAGCGCGCGCAGCAGCGGGGGAGGATCGTGGCCCGCGTCATCGAGTCGATCGGCCACCTCGCGCTGGAACTGGCCGCCGAGGCTGCGCTCGACTACCTGGAACACCTCGCTCACGCGACCGGTCTCCAGCCGCGCCCACAGGCCGGCGGGATCGAGGGAAGGATCGTCTCGAGCGGCTCGCTCGATGATGGCTCCGGCCAGCGCACGGAGACCGGGAATCCCCACACTCGCCCCAGGCTCCGGCCCCACGCACACGATGAGGTCACGCTGCGAGAACGCTCGGGTCAGCTCGGGTGGGGGACTCGTGCTGGTCTCGGAGATCTCCATCGAACGTGTCTCGGTGACAGTGGTGCTATGCGGGGGCGGAGGGCTCGAGGCGAATGTTGCCCAGGCCCGCCTGGACCTCCTTCATCCAGCCTTCGAAGTCGTCGTCGTTGAGCTCGCGTTCGTGGACTTGCCCCCGCAGCTCGCGATACCCGGTGCCCAACCGCTTGAGTGCGGCCCGAATGCGGCTGCGAATGGTGGGCTCGGGTGCCTCGTGTAGCGCTGCGATCTCACCTGCGGTGAGACCCTGCCAGTAGTACAGCTCCAGGAGTTCTTGCTCGTGCAGCACCAGGCCGCGCAGGGCATCGAACAACAGACGCTGGTGCTCGCGCTCCGCGATGATCGACGAGGCACGGGCCCCGCCGAGATCGGCGGCCGACGAGGCCATGGGATCGATGCGTTCGTTGCGGCGACGGGCCCGGAAGTGCTCCAGCAGCACCATGTGGGCAATACCGAACAGATAGACTCGAAACGACGAGCGTCCTTGGAAATGCTCGCGACGCACCAGCAGCCGGGAAAAGGTGTCCTGGACCAGATCCTCGTAGTCGAAGGGAACCTTGGTCAGGAAGTACGCACGGACGATGATGAAGTACCGTCGCGTGAGGGCCTCGCCCGCAGCGGCATCGCCCGCGGCCCATCGCTCGAATAGGTCGGCGTCCGTATCGGCCACGAGCACGTTTCTAACACGAGGGGCGCGCTCGTTTCGCCCCTCCGATCAGGTATCGGGCAGCCCACCCTGCGGATTGACTTGCAGGTGAATGACCTTTTTCGGGGTGGAGTTGGCCGCGTCGTACACCTTCACGGAGGCGGGGTCGGTCATCGCAGGTGGCAGAGAGTTGGTGCGCTCGTTGTCGCTGCTGGCCCAGGTGACGACGCCATCGCTGCCCTCGTGCTCGACTCGTCCTGTCGCCCCGGGGGGAACCCTGAGTACGAACCGGACCGCGTCATTGTTGACGGCCTCGATGCTGTCGCCGTGGGCGGATAGCTCGGTCGTGCCGTAGCGAAACTGGAGGTCACCTGTGCTGTCGAGGTGACCCTCGAGCACGATGGTGGATTCGTCTTGGATGCGTAGCGTCATGGTGTGGGCTCCTTGCCGGTCAGGGGATTGGTTGGCGAGGTGAACAGGGTTGCGCGCTCAGGGCGCTTCGCCAGGCTTCGATGTCGGTGGGTGCGGTGGGCTCGGCGGCCAGGCGGGCATCGAGGGCGGCGAGCCGCGTCTTCGCCTCGTTGCAGTGTCCGGCGCTCCGCAGCCAGTCGATGAAGGTCTGCTGGGCGCGGTACTCGAAGATCGGGGCCAACTGCTGGGCCGTGCGTTCGGCCTGCTCGAGCAACGGGCGGCCGCGGGGATCGTCGAGCATGGCCAAGGTCGCCCCCGTGGTGAGCTGCACATCGAAGACCAGCGGGCTGGCGGTGGCAGAGCGTTGACCGAGCTCGGTCAGGGCCAGCTCGGACCACGCCGCGGCGAGGTCCATCTGCTGGCGATCGTCGATCTGGGCGATGGCGTACGCGATCGCCTGGAGGCGTTCGTCGGCGGTTCCATGCTCCATCACGAACTCCAGGGCGGGGATGCCGTCGTGCTCGGTCGACAGCCCCAGCATGCCGAGGTTGAGGTGCACACGGATGCGATTGCGGTAGCGCGGGGGCACACCGAGCTCGGCGTAGATCGACTCTGCCTGCACGTAGGCGGCCACCGCCTGGTCGGAGCGCTCCAGCCACTGGTACGAGGCTCCGATTCCCAGCCACGCTCGGGCCACCAACACGTGACGATCGAGCTGCTCGAAGTGTGCGAGTGCGGCCCGGTGCTGGGCGATCGATGTCTCGTAGTTGCCCAGCGTGCGCTCGACCATGCCGCGTGCCTCGGCCAGCTCGGCGGTGAAGGTCAGCGATTGATCTTGGTCGAGCGCAAAGGCGAGGGGCTCGGCCTGACGAAGGTGATCGGCCGCGCGCTGGCCTGCGATGGGGTCCCCCGTGAGCGCGAGGACCTTGGCCCACAGCAAGCGACTCTGCAGCAGGCGCTGCGGCACCTCGGCACCGATGGCGTGGCGCTCGGCGCTGGCGAATTGCTCGAGCGCGGCTTGGATGTCGCCGCCCCGGGCGAGGACCTCGGCCTGCGCGGCGTGGGCCTCGGCCAGGTGCGCGGTCATCGTGCTGTCGTCGAGTGATTGGGCCCGGACCAGCGCTGCGGATGCCTGCCGTTGGGCGTGTTCCGCATCGCCCACGATCGCGGCCTCGCGCGCCGACTCGGCCAGCCTCCAGACCTCGGGGTCGACCGCGGGCGACGGTTGCAGCGCGCAGTAGCCTCCCTGGGTTGCCACGAGCCGATCGAGTAGATCGGGGGCCCCGGCGAGCGTCTGGCCGTCGCCGCGCTCGACCAGCAGTGCCACGCTCCGCTCCAGCCCTTGCAGCCAGGCCTCGTGGCAGCGGCGCTCGGCCACGGACGGGGCGGGGGCCTGGTCTTGCTCGCACAGGGCGGTGGCGCTGGCCTTCCAGGCGTCGACCAAATCGTCGAGGGTGGTGGTGACGTAGGCCTTGGCGCGGGGGCTGGCCTCGGTGCGAGCGTGCAGCGCGGTGCGGCGGGCAGGGCTCCAGATTTCGTCGACCGCCGCGACCCATGGCTCACAGCCGAGGCCCGCGGCGGTGGAGCTTCCCGGCGCTGCGCTCCACCCGACCACTGCCGCACAGGCCAGGCCCAGTCCTGCTACGGCGCCCAGCGCCCAGCGTCGACGACGCGAGCGGGTGCGCTCGATGGCCTCGGCCAGTGCGGCGGTGCTCCCGAACCGTCGCGCGGGGTCATGGGCCAGGCCCCGTGCCAACACTGGCCGCAGCCAGCGGGGCAGGCGGGCGTGCGG
>JAHZJA010000410.1 GCA_022601155.1 Deltaproteobacteria bacterium
CGCCCGCGAGGCCCTGCGCGAGGTGCTGGCCGTCAGCCCGACGCCGGGGGACGACGACGCGCTCGGCCGGCAGGTCCAGGCGCTGCGCGGCGTGGTCAGCCGCGCGGACTGACGGGCTACGGCACCCAGGTGGTGATGGTGTCGGGCCGGGCCGTGTGCCCGGCCGTGCACGCAGGTCGCATCTGGCCGCCGGTCCACGCCGAAGGCTGGGTGTCCGGCACCCGCGGGGGTGCTTCGGTGCCGCGACCGTCGTCCTGACCGCGGTCAACATCGTCCGCGACCGCCGATCTCCGTGATCCACCCCGCCCCCGGCGGGAACCGGACGGTCAATGAGAACCACCGATGTCATCTTCGCCCTCGTGTCCGCCTCCCCCATGCTGCTGGCCACGGCATGTGATACCGAGCACGACTCCTTCGAGGCCGAGGCACTGGGCCTCGACGACGCCGATGCGCCCGCCCTCGACCGACTGACCGAGACCCCGCTCCAGGACGGCGAGGAGCGCTTCGGCGAGGGGGTCACCCCGCTCGATCGTCTCACCCTGCCCGGCGGCACCGAGCTCACCTTCGTCCACCTCGACATCGCCGGCGAGGCCTCGCTGGGCATGATCGAGAAGCAACCCGCGGGCGCGGTCGGCCTGGCGGATCTGGGCCTGGAGTCCGCCTCTCCGCTCGATATCTACCTCGCGCTCACCGACGCCGAGACCGAGGTGCCGGCGCCCCTGCGAGCGCTGTCGCTCGACCACGAGTTGGGTGCTCGCGGCTGGCTGGGCGAGCAGCTCGACGGGGGAGCCTTCGAGCTCACCGCCCCGCCCGACGTGGCCGCAGCCGCCTGCGACGCGGGCTTCCAGTCGTATCTGACCAACTGGCAGCCCCAGGTCAGCGAAAACTACGAGTGGGGCTTCAACGAGGACCCCGACAGCGACTCTGACTGGTACGGGCCCACCGAGCCCCTGGGCCTGGGCATCGCCTGCTCCGACTGCAGCGAGACCTGGTGGCACCGCGACTACTACAACGACCAGTTCGAGATCTGGAACGTCGACGAGATGAAGATGGCCGTCTCCGCGTGTTCGATCGGCTGGCGTCCGAGCATCTCCGCCGGAAACCAGACCCTCTCCCACTACGGCCCCACCCTGCGGTTCCGCTACCGGACCGAGGGCAACGTTTCGTCGGGCCAGGTCTACTCCAACGACCTGGAGGAGGCCGAGGAGGGTGGCCGCTGGCGCTGGTACTGGGGCGGCACCCCGGCCAGCGGCGACAACGACTACGACTGGACCATCGAGATCGCCAACGGACGCGCGAGCGATCGCTTCGACATCGGATTCGTGTACGACCACCACGGCTGGTAGGGCCTGGACCGCCCGAGCTACGGACGCGGGGCGGCCAGCCACGCGTCCACGGCTTCGCACACGGGCCCGCCCTCGAGCGGCTCGCAGATCACCCGCGCCGCCTCGATGAGGGGTCGGGCCTGGTGGGCGGACACGGGATCCTGCGCCCGCAGCCGGGCCACCGCGAGCAGCAGCTCGGCGCGGTCGACCGGGGGCAGCTCAGCTCCCGTACAGCTTCATGATCGCGGTGCGGCCGTCATCGGACCACTCGTGCTCCTCGTTCCTACAGCACGCGTTCATGATCGAGTACGGGTCCTCTCTCGGTCGCCGAGACGACCGGTGGATATCCACGCCGGATCCACGAGCGCGCCGTGGAGGGCGGTATGCGGAGGTGGGGGAAGAGGCGAGGGTTGCCGGACGCCACGATGGCCTGGCGGATACGATGGTCGTAGTGACGGCGGCCGGGTCGACGCATGGAGGGCAGGCTGCGCGAGGCAGGGGCTCCATCGCAAATCCCCCAGTGATACCAGGGGGGGTGCATTTGCAACGCGTTTGGGGCGATAGGTGGTGAACCGCTGCACTGCAACGCGTTTGGGGCGACAGGTGGTGAACCGCTGTACCGCAGCAGCGTACGATCTCGAGCACTCCGATAGATGAAAGCCGATTCTTCGGACCGGATGTCGTCTGTTCCGCACAACTCATGTCACCGTCGACGTCGCAAACCGAGGTCGAGCCCGCACCGCTCTAGGCGCTCCGACGCGTGGAGCCCTCGGGCCGAGCGCGGGTGGAGCTGGCCTTGCGAGCCCGGGCGATCGTCGACCGGTAGTAGCGGGAGGCGAAGTCCATGAGCATGAACTCCTGCTCGCGAAGCATCGACCGCAGGATGCGGTTGACGTGCAGGTGGGAGAAACGATCGGCCATCGCGGCGAGCGGCCGGTTGAGCCGGCCGGCCTCGTCCAGCCGGATGAACCCCTGGAAGACCGGCTCGAGTGCCTCGGTTCTGTGCTGCACGATGGCCACGCCGGGCGCCAGGGGGTGGGCGCTCTGAGGTTGCAGCTGCATGATGTGTTCGACGACCGACCGCACGCCTCGATAGCGCAGGCTCAGCCGTTTCTCCATCCCGGCGTGGACCCGCAGCTGCTGTGCGAAGCCTTCGCGACAACGGTCGGCCAGCTCATGCCGGGCCGGCATGTCGAGCCCCAGCCCTGCCCAGATCGCGTCCACTCCACGCAGCGCGAGCTGCCACCGGGCCTCGGCCAATCCCGCTGGGTCTTCCTGGTACCGGCCCAGGATCGCGAGCACGGCCTCGCTGTCGCTGCACAGGAACCGCTCTGCGAGCTCCATGCCCTCGGCGCCGCCCCAATGCTCCACCTCGCGCTGGTAGCTGTCGACCTGCATCTTCCACACGACGCGTTCCTGCATCAGTGTCTCCACTGCGCGACCGAGCCGAGGCAGGGCCTTGGCGCTGAGGTCCGCCGCGGGGCCGAACATCCGCAGACGCAGGTGCCAGCCGGTCGTGTCGCTCATGCGGAGGAAGAACCACCGGTCGACCAGGCCCTCGTGCCGAAGCCCGGCGAGCAGCGGGGCGAGGTGCAGCAGCGCACGGTCGCAAGAGCGAGGGCTGGCGTACAGCTTGGTGTACAGACACTCCGAGCCGGGGACCAGGACGCGTCGGATCGTGGCGGGCGGGTTCGCGGAGAACCAGGGGGTCGGCTCCGCGGTCGCGGTGAGCTCGGGGTCTGCACTGCGCACGAAGGGCACGACCATCTCGTGGCTCATGGGGCCGGCTGGGCCGTGGACACACGCGTCGTCGGGGGTTGGATAGTGCTCGGTCAGGGTGGCGGCCATCCGCCGTCGAAGCAGCTGGGCGAAGCTCTCGACCGAGAGCCGGTTGTCGAGATCGACGGGCAGCGCGTTGTCGCCGTCGGTCAGGCAGATCCAACGCGGCAGCCGTAGCCGGTCACGCAGGGCCTGGGCGGCCTCCCACCGCGCCTGCTGGGTGTCGGCGCGCAGGCCTTCGAGGTGGCCGGGCTTGAGCGCCCAGCGGGCCAGCGACAGCACGACCCGCCCCAGGGTCACCCGCGGCAAGAACGTGCGCCCGGCATCGAGCGCGCCCCAGCTCCACAGCGTGCGAATCGGTCGCCCTGCCGTCTGCAAGGAGCACAAAAACCGGTAGACCCCCACGTTGTTGAGGTTGCCGTAGGCATGGGCCGAGGTGAGCCGCGGCACGACTTCCCGTCCCAGGCGCTTGGACTTGAGCACGATCCGGCCGTCCCACACGGTGACCACCAGGTCGTCCAGATCGATCTGATGGTCGTGGGGGGCGCCCGATCGCCCGAGGTAGGGGATCTCGTAGTCGCGAAGCACGGGGCGCAGCAGCACGTTGCCCACCCGCCCCTCGGGGAGGTGCACGACCTCGGCGAACACGGCGTCGGGTCGCAGCGCTTCCTCCTGACGAACGGCGCGGCGAACGTGGGCCTCCAGCCGTGGGTCGGCGTGGCAAAAGCGCCCCAGCCAGTTCATCCCCGAGGGTCCCTCCACCGAGTGCAGCACGGCCCGATGCTCGCCCCGCTCCAGGGCCGAAGCGTCGGGGGCGGCCAGGGTGATGTTGAGCGCAAACGAGTCGGGCAGCGCCACGGAACGACGCGGTACGGCGTCGAAATCCTCCATGGACAGGTCGATGTTCAGCTCGCCGGGGGGCAGCGCCTCGATCCGATGCAGCAGCATCTCCTCGAGTGCGCCCCAGGTGCGGCCCTGGGCCGGCCCGCGCAGCGCGGGGAAGTTGATGCCGGATGCCAGCGGCTCGGGGTCGATGCCCTCGGCGCGGATCTTGCCGAACCCGATCCCGCAGTCCTCGTCGAGGGCTTCGAGCAGGGGAACCTCGCGTCGCTCGTACCGTTGCTCGAAATCCTGGCAAAACCGCGAGAGCGTGGGGTCATCTTGCCCGGGCCGAATCTGGCACAGCAGCGTCGCCGCCTCGACCAACTCGGGCAGGATGCGCCGGTCGAGCTGCGCCTGGTCGATGCCCAGCTGCATGTCGGTCTGGAACAGATGACGGGTGCCGACATCGGCCGGAAGCGTGGCGAGCTGGTCGCGCACGGCCTGATATCCGCTGGCGTTCGATTCCGGCGCCGTGCCTTCATCGATGCGGGTCAGCGTGTCGCGGACCTCACGAAGGCATTGGGCGGCCGGGCCCGCGGCATCCACCCGCTCGAGGGCCTCGATGATTCCATGGATCGGCTCGGCCCCGGTGACGTTGGGCTCGAGTTCGGAGACGAGCACGCGGCTGTCGATGAGGCTGTCCACGAAGGGCTGGGCATCCTCCATGGTGATCTCGTCGTCGAGATCGACCAGGGTGCTGGCGATCTGCGTCGCGGTGGCCCAGCCGCGGGCGCGCTGGAGCGCGGCGCGGAGGAACGGGTCGGCCTCAAGGACGACGAGGTCGTAGGTGCGGCCATTTTCACTGGGCCGCGGTTCGACGTAGCGGATCTGCCCCGCCAGCTCGTATAGGCTGGAGTTGGGCAGATAGCGAAGCTGACCCCGGATCTCGGGTTGGGCCCCCAGCCCGTCGGCGAGCCGGTCGAGGTAGGCGTTGTCGAGCCGGGTGTGGCGGCCGTGCTCCGCGATCGGTCGCAGTCGCAGCCGTGTCCGGTCGCCCACCGTGCCCACGCCGCACCCCGCGAACAGGCCAAACGGGGTGGGGCGGGCCGCCATGCGCGACACATAGCGGACCAGCGCCCGCTCGACTTATTGCCCGGCCTCGCCATGGGGGTCGACGAGCCACCCGGGCAGCCCCTCGACCAGCGAGGGCGAGGCGACCGCGATCGCCTCGCGGACCTCGGGGCGCTGCACGAGCCGACGCAACGACTCCCGCGTCTGTTCGGGATCGGTGTGGGTGCCCCACCGTCCCAGGGTGTCGATCGACAGCAGCGGGGCACGGAGCACGAAGAACCCGGCCGGCTCGTGGCGGACGGGCTTGGGGGGGCGGTTGCGGTCTTTTTTGCTCATGCGCACTTGGGGGCGGAGCGACGGGCCACGGCGGGCACATCGGCGAGGAACAACGCGTCGAAGGTCGGTTCGCGGGAGGTGGCGGCGGCCATCAATGCCAGGGCGATGCCGGCTTGTCCGTCCAACAGGTGGGAGAGGCGGCTGGCCTCGGTCTGGTCGTCGGGGGGTCCGCCGTACCAGCGGCCCTGGTCCAGCATCTCGAGGGTCGTTGCGCACCAGC
>JAHZJA010000411.1 GCA_022601155.1 Deltaproteobacteria bacterium
CCCCGCGGGGCGAGCCGGTCGCGGCCTCGCCTCACCCTGCCCTCGGCTGCCGTCGCCCACCGACGGTTCGTGGGTAGCGAGGTCCGTCTACCCTGGGGGCGAGCCGGTCGCGGCCTCGCCCCCAGGGAAGTCGGGTACGCGGCAGTCCTTGGGTGCACGCCCCAGCTGGTGCAGGTAGCTCACCGTCCCCAGCAGCGCGGGCACGAAGCCCCGGTAGTTGCGGTAGGGCAAGCCGAACTCCTCGCACGTCTGCCGCACGACCGGAGCGATCGTGGGGTAAAGGTGGAACGACATGCCCGGGAACAGGTGGTGCTCGATCTGGTGGTTGAGCCCGCCCGACACCACGTTGGCCCAGTGCGAGCCGCCCCGCCAGTTGCACGTGCCCAGCACCTGCTGCTGCGCCCAGTGGACATCATCCGGCGGCACCAGTCCGCGCTGGAGATGATTGACGATGAAGATTCCCTCTGTGTAGTAGCTGCCGACCGCCATCATCACCACCGTCGTGGCGAGACCCGTGAGCGGCCCGAGCACCACGATGGGGATGACCACGTGCATCGCGACCCACAGTGCCTTGAGGGCGACGATCCTGCACCATATGGTCCGGGAGGTGTGGAACTCCACGTTGCCCACCCGCCGCTGGGCCAAGTGGACGAAGTCGGACACCAGCCACTTGACCAGGCCGATCGACAGCGCCACCCCCAGCACGACCACCTGCACCCGATGCCACGGCCGCCGCGGCTGCGCCGGGTGAAACCGCAGCACTGGGGCCGCGATCTCGCAGTCGTTGTCGTGGCCGTACACGTTGGGCTTGCCGTGGTGGGCGACCTGGTGCTCCATCTGCCACACGTAGCTCGAGCCGCCGATCACATCCATCAGCCCCCCGACGGCAGCATTGCGAGCAGAGCGACGACTCACTCCCGCGTGGTTGCCGCTGTGCATCAGGAATCCCAGGCGTCCCAGCAACAGGCCGCCTGCGACCGCGGCAAGGTACGAGCCAAACCACAGCCGCAAGCCCCACACCAGCAGGAACAGCCCCACCACCACGATCGCTTCGGCCCCCACCATCCACCGTCGGGCATGGGGGTCCAGCCCGCGGTCGGCCAGCACCGCGCTCACCCGGTGCCGGACGGCCTCGAAGAACGCGGGGTCGCCAGCCGGCTCGCGCTGCGACACGACCAGACCGCCCAGATGCCGAGCCCGGCAGGCCAGCACGCGACGCGCCCGGGGCAGCGACGCACCCAGGTGGTACGACTCGAACAAGGACGTTGCCTGGCGCCCCGCCGCCAGCGTGATCAGGCGGCCGCCGGGATGGTCGGCGACGAACTCGCTGACGTCGTAGACCTCCCCATCGAGCACCATCCAGTACGATCCGTCACGGCCATCGTGCCGCCCGATCTCTTCCATCGTGAATGTCGGTGATCCCAAGCGAGGCCAGTATCTCACGCCCTGCCCCCCGGCAGGACGAACGCCGTCTCGCTCCCCGCACGGCACCCGAGGTCCACCCGGGCTGCTAGAGTTGCCTCCGATGGCGCGCGTCATCTCCATCCTCTATTGGCTGGCCGCCGCGTTGATCGCGTTCGCGATGTTCCCGATCGCGTTGGTCGTGTGGGCCCTGACCCTGCCCTTCGACCGCCGCAAGGTCGTGCTCCATGCCCTCACCAACGTGTGGGGCAGCCTCTACACGTGGATCAACCCGCTGTGGAGCGTGCAGGTGGAGGGCCGCGAGCACATCGACGGGCGAGCGCCCTACATGATGGTGTCCAACCACCTGTCGCTGGTGGACATCTTCGTGGTCCACCGCCTGTTCTGCCACTACAAGTGGGTCTCGAAGATCGAGATCTTCAGGATGCCGCTCATCGGCTGGAACATGCGCCTGGCCGGCTACATCCCGCTCAGGCGAGGCGACCGCCACAGCGTGGTGGAGATGCTCGACCGCTGCCGCGTGGCCCTGGAACGAGGCTCCTCGGTGATGATGTTCCCCGAGGGCACCCGCTCGCGCACCGGACAGCTCAAGGAGTTCAAGCCCGGGGCATTCGAGCTGGCTCGCGATGTCGCAGTGGCCGTGCTCCCGATGGTGATCCAAGGGACGGCCACGGCGCTGCCCAAGAAGGGACTCACCGTCTCCCGCGCACGTATGCGGGTGACGGTGCTGCCGCCGATTCCCAAGGCCGAAGTCGAGGCCTCCACGGTGGAGCAGCTGCGCGACCGAGCACGCGGTCAGATCGCGGCCTTCGTCGAAGCGAACCCGTGGCCCGTGGAGCCGTGAGGCGCGAGCTCAGCCGCCGAAGCGCTCTTCGAGATAGCGAATGATGTCGCGGCTCTCGGGCATCCAGCGATCGATGTCACCCGAGATGCAGCGCAGCACTGGAACCGTCCCCCGGCCTCGCGCGGCGATGAGCTCGGCCCGTGCGTCGGGATCCTCGTAGATGTCGATCTGCGGGATCTCGATGCCGAGCCTGTCGATGGTGGCCTGCACCCGCATGCAGAACGGGCAGCCGTTCATCACGTACAGCGACAGCGTCTCCTCGGTGTCCGCAACGAAGCGCGCGACGAGCTCGCGGCTGTAGAACAGCGGCCACGGCGTCCCCTCTTCGGAGCGAGCGGCGGCCTCTTGCTCGAGCTCGGTGAGCAGGCAGATGATCTGCGTGCGCGTCAGCGTCGTGCCCAAGGCCTCGGGAAGGCGGGTCGACAGGTACTCGGCGTACCAGATGGCCCAGTCGGGGTCGGCACCATCGGTGGCTGCGAACGCCTCGTGGTGGGCGTGGCCCGTCTGCTCGAGGAGCGTGGAGATCTGAGCGACTCGTTGTTGGCGTTGCATGGTGGGGTCCTCTCGCGACGGGATGGCTTCGCTCACGGTTCGATCTCGACCCCGCGCCAGAACGCGATGTGGTCTTTGATGTGGCGCACCGCGAGCTTGGGCCGAGGGTAGCTCCACGCCGCGTCCTCGTTGAGTGCTCCACCCACCTCCAGTGAGTAGTAGCGCGCAGTGCCCTTCCATCGGCAGCGACTGGTCGTCTCCGAGTCGCGGAGTACCGCGCGGTCCACCGCGTCGGGAGGGAAGTAGTGGTTGCCCTCGAGTACGATGGTGTCGTCGCTGTCAGCGAGGACGTGCCCGTTCCAGGTCGCCGTGGCCATGAGCCGCTCCAGTCGCTGTTCCAAACGACGCCGACTCCGCCGTGTTACGCCCGCCCGTGTCGAACGTCGCCACCGCACGCCCCATGCTCGGACGCGCGGCGGACGACGACTGCGCTACCGCAGCGGCTGCACCCAGTTGACGGCCCAGATCTGCGTGCCACGCATCTGGTCGACCAATGACAGTAGCGAGGCCACCGTCTGGGCGTGGGCCGGGCTGGCGACCGCCGCCAGCTCACGGACCGCCCCCTGCCAGCCCACTCCGACACCCGCCTGCACCTGGCCGAAGCTGGTGATGAGGTCGCGAATGGTCGGCTCACCCGGGTAGACCTCGAGCTCGGCGTCGTCACCGACTCCGGCCAGCGTGCGGGCCTCGGCCAGCGCCTCGTCGAGGCCGCCGATCTCGTCGACCAACCCGTTGGCCTTGGCGTCGGTGCCCGTCCACACCCGCCCCTGGGCGATCTTGTGGACCGCATCGCGCTCCATGCCTCGCCCTGCGGCCACGTGGGCCAGGAACTGCTCGTACACGTGCTCCATGGAGCTGCGCACCAGCTCGCGCTCGGAGTCGGTCCATGGCTGCATGGCGGAGTACATCAAGGCTCGCTCACCGCGATGCACCTCGTAGGTCTTCACCCCGATCGACTCGAGCGCGTTGCCCATGACGATCTTGCCTCCGACCACGCCGATCGAGCCGGTAATCGTGTTGGCGTTGGCGAAGATCTTGTTCGCGCCCGCGGCGATGTAGTAGCCGCTCGATGCCGCGACATTGCCCATCGAGACGACCACGGGCTTGTGCTTCTTGACCTCGGCCATCGCCTGCCAGATCTGCTCGGAGGCCAGCGCACTGCCGCCCCCCGAGGACACCCGCAGCACGACCGCCTTGATGTCGTCGTCCTTGGCCATCGCACGCAGCGTGGCGACCAGGGTTCGCGATGCGATCTCCTGGCGGGCGCCGACGGTGCCGCCGCCCTTGCCGTCGATGACGTTGCCGACCGCATAGACCAGCGCGACGTGGGGCCCGCTGGGCCGCTCGGGCGGCAGCAGTCCCAAGAACCGCTGGAGCGCCCCAAAGTCGGCCATGGCGCTCTTGTCCTTGCGCCACTTCTTCCAGGCGGTGTCGCCCGTCGTCGTGGCCAGGAAGTCTTCCCAGGTGGCGATGCTGTCGACGAGCTTGGCGTCGACGGCCCCTTGTCCGTAGGCCATCGCCTGGTCGATCGCGGCCTTGGATGCCGCCTCGTCGAGACCACGCCCCTGCTGCATCCCGGCCAGCTGAGTCTCGTAGCTGCGCACGATGAGCCCCTCGAGGGTCTCGATCATCTGCGGGGAGGGAGCCTCGCGGGTGATCGGCTCGGCCGCCCCCTTGAAGTCGCCGATGTGCAGGAAGTCGGCCTCGACCCCCAGCTTGTCCAGCATCCCCTTGACGTGGATTGGCGTCGCGGCCGGCCCGGGAATGGTCACGCCCCCCAGCGGTGCCATCACGATCTCGTCACACGCGGTGAGCAGATAGTAGACCGAGTTGGCCGCGGACTCCGTGTGGCACTTGATCGAGCGCGCACCGTCGCCCTTGAACGCGATCAGGTGGCGGCGGAGCTCTTCGGCCGTCGCCATGTCGAGCGAGGCATCGGCCGCCCGCACCACCAGGCCCTTGACGTTTTCGTCGGCGGCGGCCTTGTGCAAGCCATCGGTGAGCTGGCGGAGCGGGGTCCCCATCTCGCCGCCCCCCATCAGGTCGAACGACTGCACCTCGGCGATCGAGCCACTCAGCTCGAGCACGAGGTGATGCGCCATTCCGTCCTCGTAGCCCTCGGAGTGGCGGGGCTCCTCGTAGGGGCCGGGCTTGTCCAGGCCGCTGGTGAACAGCTTGGCGATCGGCGGAAGACCCATCGGTGATGCGTCGTCGGAGTCGTCGGCATCGTCGGCGGTCTTGGTCTCGGCGTTGGAATCGGTGGTGGTCGGCTTGCAGCCGATCGCCAGACTCGCGAGCATCGCGGCCTGGAGGAACTTGGACATCATCGGTCGGGTTCTCCTAGCAGGGGATGGAAGGGCGCTGGGGCCAACACCCGCGCACGCGTTTCATTCCGCGTCGGGAGCTGGCCGCTAGACCTCGGCGTCGTCGTCGTGCGTCCAAACGAGACCGCCCGAGGTTCGCCAACGTTGGGCTCGGTCTCAAGCCCTGCCTTGCCCCCTTTTTCGCTCACCGTTGTTTCAACGACCCCCACCCGTTTCCCGTGAGGTCCCGCCCGTGACTGCTATAGTCGAAACGATGCGCATTCAGCGGCGTTCTTGGTCCCTGTACCTGGCTGTGGCGGTCGCAACCGCCGTTTCGTGCACCAACAAGGAAGACACACCACCGCCGGAGACGAACACGGAGACCACGACCGAGCCGGCCACCCCCGCGTTGGATCTGTGGGCCGGCGTACCGCCGCTGACACCCGAGGCAACCGATATTGCCGCGCAGCTCGAGCCCCGCCCGGGCGCGCTGAAGCCACCATCGGTGCACGAGACGGTCGAGGTCCCGCTCGCTGCCCCCGACAGCGATGGCGCCGCACTGCCCCCGGCCACCCCGGGCCCGCTGAAGGTCGAGCGCCACGGCCCTACCGGCCCGCAGTCCCTGGTCGATGCGATCCGTCTGTCCTTCAACCAGCCGATGGTGCCGCTGGCGGACATCGCCACGCTCGACACCGCATCGATTCCGTTTTCGATCGAGCCCGCCGTGCCGGGGAAGGTCAAGTGGCTCGGCACTCGCACGCTCGCGTTCGTGCCCGAGGCCGGACGCATGCCGCTGTCCACCGAGTACACGGTGACGGTCGCGGCGGGCGTCACCTCCACCTGGGGCAAGAGCCTCGACCGCGATTTCTCGTGGACTCTGTCCACCCCCGCGCTCGCCCTCGAGTCGAGCTCGCCCTGGGACGGCTCGGACCAAGTCGATCTGTCTCCGGTCATCACCTTGGGATTCAACCAAGCGATCGAGCGTACGGCCCTGGTTGGCGCGCTCACGCTGTCGGGTAAGGGCGACCGCTTGGGGGTCAAGCTCGCGTCGCCACCCAAGGCCAAGCCCACCGTCACCGAGCCCGAGTGGAAAGCCGCGCGCAAGGTTCGGGTGGTCCCCGAGCGACCGCTGCGAACCAACACCCGCTACACCCTCACCCTGCCCCCCGGGGTCTATGGCGAGGGCCCCACCAAGAGCGGCGCGATCTCGCTGCGGTTCAACACGTATCCCCCCCTCGAGGTGAGCAAGGCGAGCTGCTACGGGGTCTGCCACGCCAACTACGGCATCGCGCTGCAGACCACCAACCCACTCGACGATCCCGACATCGCGGCCAAGGTCCATGTGGACCCCGAGCCCGCCGAGCTCCAGGTCACGGCGAGCTGGTCGTCGATCCAGCTCAGTGGAAAATTCGAAGGCAAGACGCGCTACACGGTGACCGTCGACGCCGGTCTGAAGGACACCTACGGCCAGACCCTCCCCCGCGACTTCAAGACCTCCGTCACCCTGGGCCCACCCAGCCCGGTCGTCTCGCTCGCCACCTCGGCGGCGAGCCCCGTGGTCATCGAGCGCGCCGCGAGCAAGGACCTCGAGCTCATCGTCGCGGGCGTCAAGAACGTCGAGCTGATGGCCCGCGCCCTGCCGGTCGGGGAGATTCCCGAGTTCCTCGACGCGTACGGCAACGGCCCCGAGCGCACGTGGCCCAGTGGTCTCGATCCGGCGACCTACACCAAGAAGTTCTCCACGCCAGGCGCCATGCGTCGCACCGAGCGGCTCACCCTCGACCTCGGACCCGCCCTGGTCGGCGGGGAGCACCTGTGGATCAACACCCGCAGCAACCCCATCAAGAACGGTTCGTGGGTCGATCGCCACGGCTTCCATACGCTGGTCGAGGTCACCGATCTGGGCGTCGCCAGCATCCTCGACCACGACTCGGGGCTCGCCATGGTCTCGCGGCTGTCCAACGGGGAGCCCGTCGCCGGGGCCTCGCTGGCGCTACGCAACGGTGGGGGGGGAACACCGGTGTGGACCGGCACGACCGATGCGCAGGGCCTGGCTCGGCTCGACGTCGGCACCTCCTCGGGGGGCACGTTGCTGACGGTGGAGCACGAGGGCGACAGCGCGCTGCTCCGCGTCGACCGCAATGATCTGCGCGGGCGCTGGCGCTACGGCCCCACCAACGCGCCCGAGTCCCAGCCACGCTCCTTCTTCTACACCGACCGCACGCCCTACAAGCCGGGCGACACCGTGCACCTGGCCGGCATCCTTCGCAACGAGACGCGCGGGCCCAAGGGCGGGGTGGAGCTGTGGCGCAACGACTTCACGGCCGAGTACCGGGTGACCAGTCCACGCGGGGTCGAGGTCGCCAAGGGCGAGGTTCGGGTGGGTCGCCTCGGCACCTTCAGCGTCGACATCCCCACCGAGCCCGACCAGGGGACGGGCAACTTCCAGTTCGTGCTCACGGTCAAGTCCCTGCTGGGCCCCAACAAGACCTTCTTCCACGCGTTCCCGGTGGAGACCTACCGCGCCCCGGAATTCACGGTCGACGTAGAGCGCCCCACCTCGAAGCCGCTGCGCTTCGGCGACACCCTGGTGGCCGAGATCAAGGGCCGCTACCTGCATGGCGCTCCGCTGGTCGGTGGCGACGTCAACTACGTGCTGCGCCGCAGCACCACCCACTTCCAGCCGCCCGGCGCCATCAACGAGGGCTTCACCTTCGGCACCTCCAGCCGGGGCGGCTTCCACCACGTGAGCCGCTACGGACGCGGCAGCTTTGGGTGGGCGCCGGGCTACGGGAGCACCGTGGTCGCCCAAGGCCCGGGGCTGCTCGACGCGCGCGGGATCCTCTCGGTGGAGCATGCATTGCTCGCCGTCGAGCCTCCGCCCGAGGGCACGCCCGCCCCCGTGCCTGCACCCAAGAAGACCAAGGACGAGGGACCGCCCTCGCCCGCCACGTTCACCCTGGAGGCCACGGTCACCGACGAAAATCGCCAAGCGATCGCAGGGCAAGGCAGCTTCGTCGTTCACCCCTCCACCGCCTATGTGGGCCTGCGCAGCGAGCAAAACGTGCTGCGCGAGGGTGAGCGCGCCACGCTCGAGGCGGTCCTGGTCGATCTGGAAGGCGAGCGCATCCTCGACCAACCCGTACAGCTGCAGCTGCTGCGACGCGAGACCACCCGCACCGCCGTCGAGAAGAACGGCCGCTGGGTCTACGAGACCGAGACCGTCGAGCACGAGGCAGGCTCGTGTGCGCTCACCTCGACCCTGGTCCCCGCCACCTGTGGGGTCGATGTGGGCAAGGGCGGCAGCTATGTCGTCCGTGGCACCGCCCAAGACGCCGAGGGCAACCCCACCCGGAGCGAGATGCAGCTGTTCGTGCACGGCAAGGACGCCGTCGTCTGGGAGAACACCGAGCGCCGCGTCGACCTCGTGCCCGACCGTCGCGAGTACGAGCCCGGGGACACGGCCACCATCTTGGTGCGCTCACCGTTCGACAAGGCCCGCGGCGTCGTCGTCGTGGAGCGCGAGGGCATCGCCCTGGACATCCCCGTCACCATCGAAGGCGGCGCCACCACGGTCGAGATTCCGATCGACGCCTCGATGATGCCCGAGGTCGCCGTGTCGGCCTTGATCACCCGCGGCCGGGTGGAGGTGACCGGTGCGCCCAAGGGCCAGGATCTCGGCATGCCCGCCGCTGCCAGCGGCGACGTGAAGCTGGCCGTCTCGACCGACGATCGCCGGATCGCGATCGAGCTCACTCCCAATGCCACCGAGCTGGCTCCGGGCGACACCATGACCCTCAGCCTCGCCACCAAGACCGTCGACGGCGAGGCGCTGCCCTCCGCCGTGGCGCTGATGGTCGTCGACGAGGGCGTGTTGAGCCTGATGGGGCACCAGACCCCCGATCCGGTGTCGTTCTTCCACCATGCCCGCAGCGCAGATGTGTGGCACTACGCCCTGCAGGCCGCGGTGTTGGCCCGCCAGGCCCCTCCTGCCGTGCCCAGCGGAGCCGCTACCATCGAGGAGAGCGGTGAGGGCATCGGCGTGGGCGGCCTGGGCTTGATCGGCCATGGAGGTGGAGGCGGCGGCGGCTCCGGCTATGGCCGCGGCTCGGGTGCGTTCTACCGGGGCGACGCCAAGGCCGACCTGGCGATGCCCGCGGCGGAACCGGAGGCGCTCGAGCGTCGCCGCTCCCCCGCCAAACCCAAGGCCAAGAGGGCCTCGCCGTCGGGGCGCAAGGGCCGGCGGGGCCCCTCGCCCACGACCGGCGCCACCACCACCGCGCTGCTCGACCCCAACGCAGCCATGGCCCAGCCCATCTCGCTGCGCGAGGTCTTCGCGACCACTGCGTACTGGGAAGCGGAGATCCTCACCGATGCGCAGGGCAACGCAACGGTGGAGATTCCGATGCCGGAGAATCTCACCTCGTTCCGCATCATGGCGGTCGCGGTCGATCCCGCCATGCCCGATCGTTTCGGCCACGGCGACACCACCGTCCGGATCCGCAAGCCGTTGATGCTCCGCCCCAGCCTCCCGCGCTTCGCCAACTTCGGCGATCGCTTCGAGGCCTCGGTGATGGTCGACAACCAGACCGGAGCCGACCAAGCCATCATGGTGGGCACCCGAGGGACCAACGTCACGCTGCCCTCCGAGACCGAGAAGATGATCCAGATCCCCGCGGGCGAGTCTCGCGAGGTTCGGTTCGACATGGAGGTACTGGCGGTCGGCACCATGCGCCTGCAGTTCGCCGCCCTGAGCAACGGCGGCCGCGATGCCACCGAGCTGTCGCTGCCGGTCCACTATCCCGCCACGGCAGAGGCCTTCGCCGACTACGGGATGATCGACACCGCCACCCAGCGCTCGATCACACCGCCCGCCGATGCGCTCCCCGCCTTTGGTGGACTGGAGCTGTCGATGTCGTCCACAGCCCTGTCGGGGCTGGAAGACGCGGTCGACTACTTGGTGACGTATCCCTACGAGTGCGCCGAGCAGACCGCCAGCCGCGTGCTGCCGATCTTCGCGCTGTCGAAGATCCTCGACGATTTCCCCGTGGCCGGCCTGCGCGACACCGTGCGACGCAACCAGCTGGCCGATGACGGCATCGAGCGTCTGTTGTCCAAGCAAAACGGCGACGGGGGCTT
Organism: Deltaproteobacteria bacterium; assembly: GCA_022601155.1. GTDB lineage: Bacteria > Myxococcota_A > Polyangia > Nannocystales > Nannocystaceae > Paraliomyxa. The sequence continues at coordinate 10,261 of JAHZJA010000411.1, forward strand.
CGGCTACTGGGTGCGCGGCGAGAGCTTCCCGTACCTATCCAACTGGGTGACGTTTGCCCTGCTCGAGGGCCAGCGAGCGGGCTACGACGTGGAGCCCAAGGCACTGGCCCGCGCGCTGTCGTACGTGGAGAACTTCGTCACCCACGGCCACCGCACGCGCTGGGGCGTCTACCACGACTGGACCAGTCGGGCGGTGGGACTGTGGTTGCTGTCGGGCGAAAAGCGCGGCAGCGGGCTGTTCGATCGCGTGTGGGCCCATCGCAAGGACATGCCGCTGTACGCTCGCGCGCTGTTGATGACCGCCGCCCATCGCTACGGGCGCACCAAGGCCCGCGACACCGTGCGCGACGAGCTGCGCGACGCGGCGATCGACAGCCCGAGCACGGTGCACTTTGCCGAGAGCCGTAGCGAGGCCGAGGCCGATGGGCTGCGGGTGCTGATGCACTCGAGCGTGCAGACCGACGCCATCGCGCTGATGGCCCTGCTCGAGGTCGACCCCACCGACACTGCGCTGCCCAAGGTGATGGCGGGGATCATGGCGGGGCGCGACCCCCAACGCGGCGGCCGCTGGGGCACCACCCACGCCAACGCGTGGGCCCTGCTCGCCGCCAACCGCTACTACGAGACGGTCGAGGGCGCCGAGCCCGACTATGTGGCCCGCGTGTGGCTGGACGACAAGCTCTCCGGAGAGCACCAGTTCGAGGGTCGCAGCATGACCAGCGTGGAGCAGCAGCTGCCCATGGCACAGCTCCAGGGCGCCCCGTCGCGCTCGCTGGTCGTGGGCAAGGAAGGGCCGGGCAAGCTCTACTACCGCATGGGCCTACGCTACGCGCCCAAGGACCTGGCCGTCCCGGCCACAGACCAGGGCTTCTTGGTCTACCGCCAGTACGAGGCCCTGCCCGACGGGGATGGCGAGCCCGATGCCACCGCCGTCCAGAAGCTCGACGGTGGAGGCTGGCAAGTGAAGGCCGGCACCAACGTCAAGGTCACCCTCACCGTGGTGGCCCGCGACAGGGCCCACTACGTGGTCGTCGACGATGCCTTGCCCGCCGGCTTCGAGGGCCAAAACCCACGCTTCCTGACCAGCGTGGCCGCCCGCAGCGAGGCATCCCGAGTCGCCACGCCGTCGAGGTGGTGGTGGCCGTGGTGGCAGTTCGACCACACCGACATGCGCGACGACAGGATGCTGTTGTTCTCCGACTCGATGC
>JAHZJA010000412.1 GCA_022601155.1 Deltaproteobacteria bacterium
CCCCAACCGGATCTGGCTCAACAACGGCTCGGGGGGGTTCACCAACAGCGGCCAGTCGCTCGGCAGCGGCGGCAGCTCATCCAGCTTCGATGTCGAGCTGGGCGACCTGGACGGTGACGGTGACCTCGACGCCTTCATCGCCAACCTCAACACCCAGCCCAACCGAATCTGGACCAACAACGGCGCGGGTGTGTTTGCGGGCGGTCAGTCGATGGGCAGCGCCAACAGCTGGACCGTGGATCTGGGTGATCTCGATGGCGACGGCGATCTGGATGCGTTCGTGGTCAACATCAACAACGAGCCCAACGAGGTCTGGATCAACACGGGCGGGGTGATGGTCGACAGCGGTCAGGCCCTGGGAGGCTCCAACGCGCACGGCGTCTCGCTGGGCGACATCGATGGCGATGGAGACCTGGACGCGCTCACCACCCATGCCAACTATCAGCCCAACGAGATCTGGCTCAACGACGGGGCGGGCACGATGGTCAGCAGCGGTCAGAGCCTCGGCGCGTGGCCGAGCTACGACGGGGAGCTGGGCGACCTCGATGGCGATGGGGATCTGGATGCGTTCGTGGCCACGGCGATGCTCGGGCATCGCGTGTGGATGAACGAGCCCCAGGACGTCCACCGGTTCTGCATTCAGGGTACCGCGCTCGGCGGCGACTACTCGTGGAATCTGGAGGGGGGCGCGGTCAACCACACCGAGCTCAATGCACCCGGGTCGCTGGTGGGCTCTTCGAGCGCGGTGATGGCCGCTGCATTTGCGGCGACGATCAATGCCGCCCCGCTGAGCACGGTGAGCGCGATCGCGACGGGAGGCTGCTTCGAGGTCTTGTCCAGCCCCCTCGTCGAGCTCACGGTGGGCCAGGCGACGGCCGTCCCCAGCTGCCCGGTCAATACCCTCGGCTGCGTCTACTGACGCCGGCCACGGTTGGGCCCACGCGTCGCTCCGCATCATCCACAGGGCGCCGTGTGGGCTCTTGGCGCGGTTTTGTTCGCCACGAGACCCGGTGGTGGCCTGATACGTTGGACAGCATCGTGACTCGCCGCGCGCTCCGCCTCCTGCTGTCGTCCTCATTGCTGGCCGCGTGTACCTCGCGCGACGCCCCGCCGAGCGATGCGAAGCCCCCGCCGCCCGGGGACGACCAGGTCGTCGATCCCACGGCGCCCATCACCCAGACCGACACGCCGTCCGGGTCCGAGCTCACGTGGGTGCATGCCAACGCCTGCGAGGACAGCGCGCCGATGTCGTTGACGGCGTCGGACGGCACCGGCCTGCGGCTCGCTTCACTCGAGGCGCGCGCGGTGGTGGAGGGCCCGCTGGCGTTCACGGAGCTGCACCTTTCGTTCGACAACCCCGAGGACCGACAGCTCGAGGGACGGTTTTCGATCACGCTGCCGCCGGGCGCCGCGCTGAGCCGGTTCGCCATGCAGATCGACGGGCGTTGGCAGGAAGGGGAGGTGGTCGAGCGCCAGGCGGCGCGTGTTGCCTACGAGGACTTCCTGCATCGGCGCCAAGATCCAGCCTTGCTCGAGAATGATGCGGGCAACGTGTTTCGGGCGCGGGTGTTTCCCATTCCACCGCGGGCTCGCAAGGAGCTGGTGCTGTCGTACTCCCAGGCCCTCGCGCACGAGGCCGAGCCCTACCGGCTGCCGCTTTGCGGGCTGCCCACGCTCGATGTTCTCGATGTGGACGTCGCGATCGTCAAGGGAGCGGCGGACGTCGACGACTCGCTCGGTGGGCAAGGGACTTCGGTCTATCACCTCGAACTGAAGCGCGAGAATCTGGCGCCCACCAAGGATCTCGAAGCCCGCGTGGGCAGGGCGGCGGCGCAGGGTTTGCGTCACGACGACCTGGCGGTGGTCCGCGTCGCTCCCGTATTGGAGACCCAGGCGCAGCCGGTGACGGCGCTGACGATCATGATGGACACCAGCGCCTCGCGGGCGCTCGACTTTACCGGGCAGGTGCAGCGGCTGGGTGCTCTGGTCGCGGCGCTTCCGGGTGACGCAGACATTCGCCTGGTGGCCTACGACCAACAGACGACGCTGCTGTACTCGGGGCGAGCCGATGCCCTGCCGAGCTCGGCGCTCGACCAGCTTCGCGAGCGGGGAGCGCTGGGTGCCTCCGATCTCGGCCAAGCCCTGGCCGCGCTACCCGGGCTGAGCGCGATGTCTTCGCGGCTGTTGCTGATGGGAGACGGCGTGGTGACGGCAGGTGACAGCGAGGCGGCCGATCTGCAGAAGCAGCTGACGGTGCTGGCCACCAAGGGTTTGGTGCGGGTGGACGCCATCGTCGACGGTGGGATCCAGGACGAGACCATGCTGACGGCGCTGACCCGCGCCGAGCTCGAGCACGATGGCGTGGTGCTCGATGCCCGGGTGGATGTGGCCATGCTGGCGAAGCGGCTGGGTCAGTCCACGCGCTCGGGGATCGGCGTGGACGTGCCGGGGGCCGAGTGGGTGTGGCCCAAGACTCTGGACGGCGTGCAGCCGGGTGACGAGCGGTTGATCTACGTGCAGCTGGCGCCCGAGCAACCGCTCGAGGTGAAGCTGACCGGAGCGGTGGCCCGCGAGCCTCGACCGGTGCTGGCGCAGGTGCCCGAGCCACTGCTCGCGCGGGCCCACGCTCAGGCGCGGATCGCCGCGCTGCAAGGCGAGCGGGCCGTGCTCGAGACCGACGCGACCGAGCGTCGCAAGGCGCTCCAGGACGAGATCGTCGGCCTGTCGACCAGGCACCGGGTGCTCAGTGATTTCACCGCATTGCTCGTACTCGAGACGGAACACGACTATGCGCGGTTTGGAATCGACCGCCGTGCCCTGGCCGACATCATGACGGTGGGCCCCTCGGGGGTGCGCAACGTACGGCGCGTGGAGCCGGTGGTTCGGGAGCCGGTCGAGCCGAGGCCAATGATGGTGCCAGAGACGGCCAAGAAGGAGGCCAAAGGCAGCTCCGATGACAAGCTGGTGCTCGAAGAAGGACGCTTCGACGGCAGGCCCAGGGGTGGTGAGCTCGGGGGCGTCATCGGCGACGACGCCCCCGGGGCCGACAACGCTTTTGGTGACGGAGGGCTGGGCCTGTCCGGCTCTGGTCGTGGCGCGGGAGGGGTCGCCCGGGGGGTCGCTGGGGTCGCGGAGCTCGAGGAGCACGATCCCGAGCCAGACGTCGACCTGCCCGCGGCGCCACCTCCCCCGTCCGCGAACGCACCTGCATCGGCCGGTGTGCCCCAACGAGACGCGGAAGACGAGCTCGACGTCGATCATCGTCGTCGTCGGTCCGGGCCGGGGCGGTCCCGCGTCTCGCGACGTCCGAGGCCGTCGCCGAGTGAAGAGCCGCCCCGCGCGATGCCATCGACGATCTCGCGCTCCGCACTGCCCACCGTCGATCCGTACCAGGGTCGCTTTGGCACCGTGATGGGTGCGCTCGCACGCGGCGATGGGGCCTCCGCCCGGCGCGAAGCGAGAACGTGGCGCAAGGAGACGCCCGGTGACGTGCTCGCACTGGTGGCGCTGGGGGAGGTGGCCGAGGCGGCCGGCCAACCACTGCAGGCGGCTCGCGCCTATGGCTCGCTCATCGATCTGTTCCCGTCCCGCGCCGACATCCGACGGATGGCGGGGGAGCGGCTCGAGCGGCTGGGGGGCGATGCGCTCTCGCTGGCCATCGATACCTATCGCCATGCCGCCGAGCAGCGCGCCGACCATCCGTCCAGTCATCGATTGTTGGCCTACGCCTTGCTCAAGGCGGGGCAACACCGCGAGGCGTTCGCAGCGCTCGAGGCCGCGCTCGACCGAAGCTATCCCGGCGGTCGATTCCGCGGCGTCGAGGGGGTGCTGCGCGAAGACCTGGCGCTCATCGGCGCGGCTTGGATCGCGGTCGATCCCACGGCGAGCAAGGTCGTCGAGGCCGCCCTGGCCAAGCGCGGCGCGGTACTGCCTAAGGGAGCGTCCACGCGGTTCGTGCTCAACTGGGAGACCGACGCCAATGATGTCGACCTGCACGTTTACGATGCCAAGGGCGACCACGCCTTCTTCAGCAACAAGAGCCTGCGCTCCGGAGGTCGGCTGTATGCCGACGTGACCACGGGCTACGGCCCGGAGTGTTTCACCATCGAGGGCAAGCGCCCGGCCGGACCCTATCGGGTTTTCGCCCACTACTATGCGCGCGGTCCCATGGGCTACGGCATGGGCAAGCTGCAGGTCGTCGAGCACGATGGAGCGGGGAGGCTGCAGTTCTCGGAGCACCCCTTCGTCATCATGAAGGACGATGGCTATGTCGATCTGGCGACGGTGGGGGCGACGGTGGTGGTGCCGCCTCCGTTGCCGAAGTCGCGGCCGTCCGGTCCCCGCGGGCTCGACCCGCTCGAGTAGCCCTTCGGTGTTGGCGAGTTCGCGCACCCGGGAGCGATGTCGCCCGGGTGCATTTTTTTCGAGCCGGTTTGGGACGGGTGTGCCCCTCTTTGATTGTCCTGAGACGAGGACAATCAAAGAACACTCCTTCCGTCCGTCGCGTCGACCCCACGTCACGGGGTACGGCCTCAACTGGGCAGCACCCCGTGACGCGGCGCGACGGGCGACATCCACGGTGCGGCGAAGGAGGGCAGGGGGGTTCCCGCTTCGCCGTGCGTGGTGCCGCGTAGCGACACTGGACTGGGAATTCGAGAGGCGATTGTCAGCGGTGTGGAGCGACCGGTGTCGAGCAGCCCGACCGGCGAGACGCGCGATCGAAGTGCTGTACGGCGCACCCTGACCGGTGGGCGATGTCGAGCGTTGGCGCGGGGGCGAGAGCGCGTCGCGCTGGGCTCTGGTCACAGGGGCGGCTTCGCGGTCACTCGATGGTCGTGGGCGTCGAGCTCGGCGACCGCTTGCGCCGGCCCGGCCGTGGACGTCGCGGCCAGCCGTTGAAGGCTGGTGCGCGCGTCGACGGCGTGCACGCCCTGCGGAGCATGCTCGAGGTACATCGTGTAGCCCTCGCGGGCCTCCACGGTGCCGTGACGGGCTTCTTCGAGGACGGCCACCGTCCACCAACAGGCCGGCGAGTCCTCGCGGACGCGGATGCATCGACGCGCGACCGTCAGCGCCTCTGCATCCGCGTCCATGCCG
>JAHZJA010000413.1 GCA_022601155.1 Deltaproteobacteria bacterium
GTGTGATCGAGATGATCCACGCGCTCAACCTCAAGTCGGGCTTTCGCAAGCGTGCGCGCGCGTTGGGTCTGCCGGTCGTTCCCGGAGCCGAGTGCCGGGACCACGCCGAGCAGCGGGCTGCCTGCGAAGCGCTGCTCGATGAGCACGAGGCGGTCTTGATCAAGCTCGACCGCTCGTCCAACGGCTACGGGCACCTTCGCGTGACGCGAGGCGATCGCGACGCCGGACGGTTGTCCGCGCGATTGCAGCAGCACGCGCGGGCATTCGATGCCCAGCCCGCCGCGACCGTCGTCGAGGCGTGGTTGTCGCTCCGCAGTGCGCCGAGCCTCGAGCTGCGGGTCGACGACGAGGGGCCGACGGTGCTGTACGAGTGTGATCAGCTGTCACGGGGCATCGGCTCGGCGGCCATGGTCACCCCATCGCGTACGCTGAGCCCCACCGCTCGCGCGGCGATGCTCGACTGGGGGCGACGGTTCGGGGAGTACCTGGCCGGGCAGGGCTACCGCGGGGTGTTCGACCTCGACTTGGCCTGGACGACCGACGACGCGCTGTTCGTCAGTGAGGTGAACGTGCGACGGACGGCCGGCACACACCTGTACGAGCTGGTGGAGCGCCTGGTGGGTCCGGGCGGCGCGAAGGCGTGGGTCGGCGACTGTCGGCCCTCCGACACGCCCTCCAGCTTCGAGGAAGGCCAACGCCGGCTGAAGCGCGAGGGCTTGGCATTTGACCCCGATGCCGGACACGGGGTGGTGCTCACCGCCGACAGTATCGACCGCGGGGGTCTGTGGCGCTACGTGGTGATCGGCGAGTCGGCCGATCATGTCGACGAGCTCGAACGACGCCTCGCCACCATCCTTCAATTTCGTCAGGAACGCGCGGCCTGACCCCGCACGTTGCCTGCCCCACCACCTTGGCCCGAAGAGGAGTTCATCGATGCAAACCACCACGTCTCGTTCCGTCGTTCGCCACCGCAAGCTCGGCAATACCGGCTACGACGTCTCGACCATCGGATTCGGTACCTGGCAGATCGGTGGCGGGCGCTGGGCTGCCCCGGACTTCGACGAGCGCGTGGAGCTGCTGCGGTCCTCGCTCGAGCTGGGCGTCAACATCTACGACGCCGCGGTCGTCTACGGTCAGTACACCAGCGACGAGGGGCGGATCGACAGCCGCTCTCAGGAGCTGCTCGGCGCGGCCTTCGAAGACCGGCGCGACCGCGTCATCTACTGCATCAAGATCGGGCAGTTCGACGAGTATACTCACCGCTCGCTGTACGAGCCCGCGCGCTTGGTCGAGCAGTTTCGCCAGTCGCTCCGGCGATTGCGGACCGACTTCGTCGACATCTGTCTGATCCACGCCCCCACGCTCCACGATGTGCAGCAGGGCAAGGCGCTCGCCGTGGTGCAGACGCTCCAAGCACTGGGGATGGTCCGGGCCGTGGGCTACAGCTTCGAGGCCGAGCCCGAGCACGTGATGACGGCGCTCGAGCAGCGCGTCGACGTGCTGATGCTCCAGTACAACCTGCTCGACTCGCAGTGTGGTCCGGCCCTGGCCGAGGCCGCGCGGCGTGGCGTGGGCGTGTTGGTGGGGGGGCCCTTCAAGCGCGGCTACATCAGCGGCCGCTTCCGAAGCGCCGACGACCTGCCCCTCGACGACGACTACTGGGCGTGGAACATGGCCAAGAACCCGGCCAAGGTTCAGGCGTTGCTCGACCGCAGCGCCCAGCTCCAGCGCGAGTACGGCTCGCCTGCGGCTCTGCGCAAGGCCGCCCTCGACTTCATCTTCGAGCAGCCCGCGGCCGCTTCTGCGATCGTGGGGCACCGCGAGCTGGACGAGGTCGTGGAGAACCTGCGGGCGGTGGCCACCGACAGCGGGCCCAGCGAGCTACCGAGCGCGGGTGTGGTAGAGCTTGGGGTATCCGCATGAGCTTCATTCAAACGGTTACCGGCCGCATCGATCCCGCCGACCTCGGACCCACCGACTGCCACGATCACCTGTTCATTCGGGGCGGCATGCCGGTGCTTCGCTACCCCGATTTCCTGCTCGACGACTACGACAAGATCGCCGAGGGAACCTCCGAGTTTCACGCGGCGGGTGGTCGCGCGATCATCGAGATGAGCCCGATCGACTGGGGGCGCGACGCGGCGAGCATGGCTCGGCTGTCGCGTGACACCGGGGTACACATCATCGCGGCCACGGGGTTTCACAAGCTGTTCTACTACTCGGACATCCACTGGGTGTACGACTACTCCGAGGAACAGATCGCGGCGCTCATCGAGGCGGAGGTCACCGAGGGTCTCGACGAGTACAACTACGCCGGTCCGCTGGTGAAGCGGATCGAGGGCGGCGCAGGGGTGATCAAGATCGGCACGCAGACCGGTAAGTTCAGCCCGACGGAGGAGAAGATGCTCGCTGCGGTCGCGCGCGCGCACCGGGCCACCGGAACGCCGGTCCTCACGCATACCGACGAGGGGGCGCTGGCGATGGAGCAGGTCGATCGCCTGATGGAGCTCGGGGTACCGGTCGACTGCATCGGTCTGTCGCACATGGATCGCCGCATCGATCTCGACTTTCACGTCGAGCTGGCTTCGCGCGGCGTCTACCTCGAGTACGACGCGCTCACACGGGTGGCCAAGGGCTTCACCGAGAGCACCCTGAAGCTGGTGCTCGGCATGATCGAGGCCGGGCAGGGCTCGCAGGTGCTGCTGGGCGGGGACATCTCCCGTCAGGGCTACTGGACCAGCTATGGCGGCGGCCCCGGGTTGGCGTTCGTGGTGGGTGAGTTTCGCGAGCGGCTGGCCAAGGCGGGTCTGACGACCGAGCAGATCGCGATGCTCTACGAAGACAACCCGCGGAAGTTTCTGACGTTCGGACCGGCCGCCTCGGCTTAGCTCGGGCCCGGACCGGGGGCGCGGTCGGCTCGGCGGGGGCGCAGCTCTACGACCGCCATTCCGACGACCATCGCGATGGCGAAGACGATCGCGCCCTGGCCTCCGCTCATCACGCTGACGACGGCGGGCCCGGGGCAGAAGCCGCCGAGGCCCCAGCCCACACCGAACACGAGCGCACCCACGATCAGGCGAGCGTCGATGTCGCCGCGCGCGGGCAGGTACCAGCGGGGGGCGAGCAGCGGGACGCGTCGGCTGGTGCCCGCGCGGTACAGCGGTGCATAGACTGCGATCGCACCCGTCATGACGAAGGCCAGCGAGGGATCCCAGTGACCCCAGACGTCGAGGAACGCGAGCACCTTGCGGGGGTCGGTCATCCCACCGACTCCGAGCCCCACGGCGAACACCACCCCCGCGAGCAGTGATACGAGACGTTGTCGGTCCACGGTCTACGCTCCGATGAGGTGGTGAGAGACGAACACGGTGGCTGCAGCCGACGTCATGAACAACACGGTGGCGAGCATCGAGCGCTTGGACAGTCGAGAGATTCCGCAGACCCCGTGACCACTGGTGCAGCCGCCGCCCAGCCGTGTGCCGACCCCGACGAGCAGGCCGGCCACCGCCAGCATCGGCAGCGAGGAAGAGGAGCCCGGGCCGAAGGCGTCGGGGTGGGCCCACGCGAGGGCCAGGCCCCCGCCGAGCAGGCCGATGATGAACCACAGCCGCCAGGCACGGTCGGACGTTGCGGGGCGGAACAGGCCACCGACGACGCCGCTGATCCCGGCGATCCGCCCGTTGAGGACCAACATCATCACGGACGAGGCGCCGATGAGGAGCCCGCCGATGGTTGCGGACAGTGGGCTGAACTCGGTCATGGGGACTCCTCGACGCTCGAGAAGGCGTTGATCGGGATCTTGAGGTAGCGAATCTCGTTGCTCGCGGCCGCGGGGAGAGCTCCCGCATCGACGTTGACCTGCACGCTGTGGAACAGCAGCCGCGGCGGGCTCAGGGTGGCGTCGCGCTTGGTACGGAACTCGACGAACGCATCCTTGGAGCACGTGGCGGGCAGCTGTACGTTGTTGCGTGCTTGCTCGGCGATGGTCGTCTCGTAGGCCAACGGTCGTCCGCCGGGCTGATAGTCGTGCCCGACGAACACCCGCGTGGTGGCGGGCAGCGCATACAAGACGCCGGTCACCGAGTCGAACAAGGTCGAGGCGGAGCCCCCGGGAAAGTCACAGCGGCCCGTTCCCATGTCCGGCATGAACAGCGCGTCACCGGTGAAGACCGCGTCGTCGAACCGGTAGCTCACGCAGGCTGGGGTGTGGCCGGGGGTCGACATCACCTCGAACTCCAGCGTGCCGGCCTCGACCCGTTGTCGGTCCTCGAGCAGACGGTCGAACTGGCGCCCGTCGGTGGGGAAGTCGTCGGGGAGGTCGAACACGTCCTTGAACACCCGCTGAACCCGGGTGATGCGGCTGCCGATTGCGATCTGGATCCCGGGAAACCGCCGTGCGAGCGCCTGCGAGCCCGAGAGGTGATCGGCGTGGGCATGGGTCTCCAGCGACATGTGCAACGTCAGCCCGCGCTCGCGCACGAACTGGGTCACCTGGTCGACCGACGTGAACGAGGTGGTGGAGCTGGCCGGGCAATAATCGAGCACGGGGTCGATGACGACGGCGTCTCCGGATTGAGGATCGAACACGACGTAGGTCAGCGTCGAGGTGCCCTCGTCGTAAAATGCTTGGATCTCCATCAGCCGTCGCGCCAATCGGCGACACCGCCCAGGTTGGAGACGTTGACGAAGCCCGCGTCGAGCAGGGCCTGCTTGGCGATCCCGGCCCGGCCCCCCGCGCGGCAGTACACCACGATGGGCTTGGTCTGGTCGCCGTTGGCCAGCGCGATGATCTCGGGGATGCGGGCGGCGACGTGGTCGTGGGGGATGGAGACCGCCCCTTCCACGTGGCCCTCGGCAAACTCGTTCGGCTTGCGTACATCGAGCAACACCGCACCTTCGTCGCGGACCAACCTGCGAGCCAGCGCGGGATCGCTGTCAGGTAGGCCCTTGCTCGGGCTCGGAGCGGCACTGTTGGGGTCGGTGTGGCGGTGGGTACTCATTGGCTTACATCGAACAGCGTTGAAGAGGGCAGTCACAGGGAGCGGTGCACGAATCCCACGCGCTCCCGGGCGGCGGCGAGGACCCGTGCGCACGCGCCTGCCGTGCATCCATGCTCGATGGCCAGCAGCATGGCGTCATGCACGATCGCCACGGCGGGCCACCTTTGGATCCCGTACCACTGGGCGACCCGTGCGTCGTCGTCTCCATCGATGATGGTCGGCTCGCACGACGTGGGCCACCGGATCGCTTCGAACGTACGGATGGCCTCTGCGGCCTGCTCGCCATCTCGGCCGTGGACGAACAGCAGGACACGCCAGGGGCGGGTACCCGGACTCGTCGTCGGCTCGATGAGCATCACCCGCGGAACTGCAGGCGGCGTGCCAGCGTCGAGCGTCGTTGGTTTCGCGGGTGGGGGGCCGTAAGCCGTCGCGCGGTGTTTCATGTGTTTCGCGCCGTGGCCCGACACGGGTGAAACGTGATCGTGCATGGGCAGGGGTCATCGGCTGCGTGTGGTGCGCGAGGTGGAGGATGAGCAAGCGGGCCCGGGTACCGTCTCGGGCCGATCGAGTTCGGGGTCGTCCTCGGCCCTCCCGACGACGACGGGGTATCGTGCGCTGTAGGCCGAGCCATCGAGCCTCGCTTGGAATCGATCGTGGAACACCGAGCTCCCTCGCTGCAGCTGACCGAGTTTCACGGGATGCTCACCGTGTCGCCGCAGATGGACGCGCTGTTCCGGCTGTTGGAACGCGTGGCGCGGACCGAGGCTTCGATCTTGCTTCGCGGCGAGACCGGGACCGGCAAGGAGCTCGCGGCGCACGCGATTCATCGCCTCAGCGGTCGCGCCGAGCGTCCGTTCAAGGCGGTCAACTGCGCCA
>JAHZJA010000414.1 GCA_022601155.1 Deltaproteobacteria bacterium
TCCTCCGCGAGCCCTAGCGAAGAATTTCGAGTTCGGTACGCCGGTTCTCGGCCCGCCCCTCAGTGCGGTCGTTGCTGGCCAGGGGCTTGTCGGGACCCACCGCGCGGATCTCGATCCGCTCGGGGTTGATCCCGCTTTCGATCAGGTGCGCCCGCACCGACTGGGCACGACGCCCAGACAACGCCACGTTGCGGACGTGCGGCCCTTCGCTGTCGGTGTGGCCGACCACCGCGATGCGCAGCTCGGGAAAGCGATGCAAGACCACCGCGACGTGGTCGAGGTTGGCCTTCGAGCCCCGGGGCACCGCATACCGACTGCGCCCGAAGCGAACCTGAACCGTCTTCAGCTCCGCGATCTCATGGGGCAGCACGTCGGGACAGCCGTCCCGGTCCTCGAAGCCGTTGTGAGTCTCCGGGTCGACTTCACACTGATCCTCGATCGTCGAGACACCGTCGACATCGAAGTCCGCCGGGCATCCATTGCCCCCGAACCCAGCTCGGGTCGGGCACTGGTCCTCGGTGTCTTCCACACCGTCGGCATCGCGATCGGGGGGCGGGCAGCCAAACGCATCCTCCCCGGCGGCCGCGATACAGCGGTCATCCACATCCAGCACGCCATCGCCATCGCTGTCGCGAGCCGGGCACCCATAGGGGCCCGAGCCCGCCTCCATCACGCAGCGGTCCACGCGATCGAGCACCCCGTCGCCATCACGGTCGGGAACCTCGGGGCTCTTGCGCCGCTTGGACCCAAACCCCATGTTGACCGCGACCGAGAGCGTCGCCTCGATGTTGTCGCCCTGCAAGCGCGACCCCGGGCCCTGGCGCTGGCTGATCACGTCGCGCACGTCCAGGCGCACCTGGGTGTGCTTGCTCGAGAAGAACTTGATCCCGCCGCCCACGTGCATGGCGGTGTCGATGTCGTTGCCCACCGCAGCTCGGCTGCTGGTGACGGCCAGCCCCCCCGCACCGAGCACGACGAACGGGGTCAGGCGCCACAAGCCAACCTGGCCCACGACGCTGCCGCGCACCGTCCACAGCGTGGCGCGCTCGCCCCCCGCCCGGGTCGGCATGATGCCTCCCTCGCCTTCGACCCCCAAAAATCGCAGCGGGTAGTAGCCCACCCGGACGCCAACGGCGGGCGCGACCTGACCGTAGGCGTGGTAGCCCTGATCGGGCAACGCGGGGTCGACATCGTACAGCTCGTGCTGCCGCCCGGGGACGAACGCACCCGTGTACGCCCCCAGCTCTCCGGAGTTGGCGACGGGTGCCCAGCGACGAATCCACGGAGTGTCCGAGTCGCCGTCGACGATGTCGTCGTCGGCCAGGGCCCGCCGCATTCGCCGGGACTCCGCATCGCCCGCATCGAACGCGACATCGGTGCTCGCAGCGGTGTCGGCGTGACCTTCGGCCTCGGCTGTCGATCCCGCGTCGGTCGTGTCGGCCGTGTCGGCCGTGTCGGCCGTGCCTTCCGCACGGTCTTCGGCCGCTTGGGCTGCGCTGGGAATGGCCAGCACGAGGGCCAAGGCAGACGCTGGTCGCCGTATCATCTTCACCATTCCTGCAATCGTCTTGGATGCGCCGTCCGACCAACGGACCGCTACCTCGAAGGTGTTCAAGCCGAGGCGATGCTTCAAGATCGAATGCAGGGCGCAAGCCTTGCTCGCGGGCCGAGATCAGGCCGTACGGCCCACGCTGGAGTGGATCAACAACGGCGTTCGAGCCGATTGGGACGCACGGCGACCGCGAACGGAACGACCCTCCCCAACGCATGAACCCCGCCCACCGCAGTGCGGTGCGCGGGGCTCGGGGGCGATCTCGGTCGCCCGATCTGCGCTTCGGTCAGCCTTCCCAGGTCGCCGTGACCGCCGTGAACTCGAGGTGCATCCACCAGCCCCCGGCATCCAGATCATCGGGGCACAGCAGCGACGCCAGCGGCAGGGTGATCCCCGCACCGGGGACCTCGACGTCGGTGGCATCGGCGTCGGCCTGCGACACGAAGCCCTGGATCGAGCCCGAGACCAGGTTGCCCGCCGGATCGCCCACGAACTGCGCCGCAATGCGAGCATCGGCCAGCGGCAGCGCGAAGGCACCCGCGACGATGATCACATCTTGCGGCTCGGTGACGAAGCAGTTGCCCGACGTGGTGGGGGCGGGAGGATCGTGCGCCGGATTGGTGTTGGCAGGATCCGGAGCGAGGCAGGTGCCGTCACCCATCGCCGTGTACATGGTGGGGTATGGCTGCGAGCCGGGGAGAATGGTGCACCCCAGCGGATCACCACCGCTTTGGCACTGAGCGTTGGCAAATGTCACCATCCCCGTCGCCCCGTCGCCCTGATCCAGCTCGGGAAAGACCAGCCCGAAGCCCAGATCGTTGAACCCGTCGGGCTCGGCGCGGTCGTCCATGTTGAGGGCAGTGTTGAAGCCCCCGTTGACCGTGTCGACGTGGATATTGTTGCTCGAGTCGCACTGGCTGGCGCCGATGCCTGCGACGGGGTCCCGTAGATTCAGGGAGTTGAACCGGAACGCCAGCCCTTCGAGCGGCGGGGGATCGTCGGTATCGGGCTCACCCGTGGTGGGAGGATCCGACGTCGTCGAGCCAGGGCCCGCGGTCGTATCCGGGTCGCCGGTGGGATTGGGAGGATCTGCCGTCGTCCCCGGATTGTCGCTGTCCGTTCCGCTCGACGCTGCGGGCGTGCCCCCACCCGATCCGTCGTCACCGCAGGCGCCTACCGTGGCAAGTGCGCAACACAAGAACAAGGAAACCGCAGACGAAGTCGTCTCGATACGCATCCCCGCATCCTACGAGAAACTAGCCACCGTCGGGCGAATTTGCCGGAAAATCGCCCCCGAAAATCGCCGACGGTTCCGCCACGGATGAGGGGCGCACCAGATCTCGGCCAGACTCAATCGCCTGCGGACAGATATTGCGCCAGGTGTTCCAGCTGTATCGCGAGCTGCTGTTCCTCGGAACAACGTCGCTCGACCAGCGCTCGCAGCTCGGTCCATGCGCAGGAGTAGGCGCTGCGGATTCCGGCACGTCGGACGGCGGTCTCGGGATGCCCCAACAATCGCTCCAGTGCGGCCAGGTGCCGAGGCTCGCACGCCTCGGGCCGACACGCGGCCAGCTTCGACGCAACGCGGATGCACTGCACGGGATCGGGCTCATCGGCATCCAGCACGGTCGCGAGCAGCTGCGCCTCCTCGTGGTGGGGCAACCGCTCCCGAAGACGCAGGGCAACCTCGACCGCACCCGGCCCGGTGACGATGAGGGACTGCGCAGCCCCGGGATGGTCGGCAATGTACGTGACCTCGGCCCGGTCTCCCGTGGCCCACCGCCGGCTGCCCAGCACCAGATGAGCCCGCGAGGTCTCGCCGCGCAGCGACCACCCCTCGATTTCGGCCAACGCCAGCACGGTCTCTTGCCGCACCTCGTCGCGCAGGACGATGATCTCCCCGTCGCTCACGATTGCGCTCCGTCCTCTCGTGCCGCGCCCTCGTCTTCGAGCTCCAGGTCGGACTCGTCGAGCTCCACCAATGCCTCGTCTTCGGCGACGTCGTCGGGCTCGGCCTCCTCGAGGTCCGCCTCGTCCCCATCCTGCGGGATGGGGATGGCAAGCACCTCGAGAGGTTGGCCCCGGAAGTAGGGCA
>JAHZJA010000415.1 GCA_022601155.1 Deltaproteobacteria bacterium
CGATCTGTACGACAGCGACAGCGACACCAGCCCCAGCGGTGTCATGCCCTCGAGCAATGTCGACTGTTGGTCGGCGGTGCAGGCAAAGTCGAAGCTGTCTTCACTGCAGACCCACTGCGGCGGGCCTTCGGTGGTACCGCCATCGGTGGTCCCATCGGCAGGGGACTCATCACCCACGTCGGTGGAGTCCGCCCCGTCGACCGTCCCACCACCACCAACGGTCGTCTCGGACGCGCCCACGGCCGTCGTGGTCGACGCACGCTCGGGTGAGGCTCCCGTCGAGCCCGATCCCGAGGGCTGCCCCGTGCTCGGACCACATCCCATCGACACCATGAGCATCGCGCCCGTGCACACACCGAGCCATCGGGCGTCCCCACCGCGGGCAGTGGAGACCGAAGATCGGGATTCCGAGGTGTCGAGCAGCCAACGAAGCATGACAGATGCAAAGGATAGAGGCAGCCACGACCAGCGCGTGACCAACATGGCGTCGATTATCGTGTCGAACCCGCGCACGACGGTTGGGACGACCGCACAGCCGGACCCCGAGTCGTAGATCGCCGCCCCCAACTCCCGAGCTGGTACCGTACAGATGGTGGACTCGACGCTCGCCGCCTCATCGAGCGGAGATCCAGCGGACGCAATTCCCCGCTGGGTGCTGACGCTCGCGTGCTCCCCCCTCCCCTCCGCCGTGGGAGCGGCGGTGGTGATCGCCCCCGGCACCGCGATCGAGCTGGGTCGCCACACCGACGAGTTTGGACCCGATGCGCTGGGAGGCGGCCGGGTGTCGCGCGAGCACGCATGCATCGAGGTGGCGGCGGACGGCACATGCACCGTGGAGGACCGCGGCAGCCACAACGGCACGCGGGTCAACGGGCAGCGCATTCGAGTGGCGTCGCTGCGGCGCAACGATCTGGTGGGACTGGGCAACGTGCTGCTGCACGTCGACCGCCACGCCGCCTCCACCGCGCCCGACGATTTGGACCGACGCGATCGCGAGCTGCACGAGGTGGCGGCGCAGGCCGAGGCCGTGCTGCTGCGGGGAGCCACGGGCACGGGCAAGGACTGGTGCGCCCGCCGACTGCACGCGCTGCGCGGCGAGACGCGCCCCTGGGTGGTGGTCGACTGCGCGGCGCTCCGCGAGGATGCGGTCGACCCCGCGTTGCTGGGGGCCGCGGGACGGCCGGGGATGTTCGCGCAGGCGCAGGGCGGCACGCTGTACCTCGACGGCATCGACCGCGCGAGCTCGCGGCTGCAGGCCCTGGTGCTGGGGGTGCTCAAGCACAGCCAGTTCCACGCGGGTGACGAGCCGCAGCCCCGGCCGTTCGAGGCCTTCATCGTGGCCTCGGCCGCCGATGGCGACGCCCCCGGTACGCTGGACGACGCGCTCGCGGCTCGACTCGGGCACTGGACGCTCCGGCTGCCTCCGCTGGCGAACCGGCGCCGAGAGATTCCCGGGCTGGCCGCCCAGATCGTGCGCGACGAGCTCGGCCGAGACCGGGCCCTGCACCCGCGATTGGTGCGAGATCTGCTGCAGGCCGAGTACCCGGGCAACCTCCACGACCTGCGGACGCGGCTGGCCCGAGCGCTGCGAGAAGCGGGGCCGGAGGATCCGGTGCCTGCCCCCGCGCTCGCGCCGCCCGCTCCCTCCCCGAGCTCGCCCAGCCTCGGGCCGCGCTGCCAAGTCGATGCGCAGGGGCAGTGGTTTCATCCCGACGGCGAGGCCCGGGTCGAGCTGCTCCATCGCCCGGTGCTGATGCGATTGCTGGCGGCCCTGGTGGCGTCGCATGTGCAGTCGACCGGCGGCGTGCTGACCCCCGAGCAGCTGGTCGCCGCCGGCTGGCCCGACGAGCGCCTCGGCCGACGCGTGGGGGTCAATCGCCTCTACGTGGCCGTGTCCACCCTGCGCAAGCTCGGCCTGGGCTCGATGGTCGAGCGCACCCGCAGCGGCTATCGGTTCGCGGCCGAGGCCCGGGTGCGCGTGGTGGTCGACGGCAGCTGAGCCACCAAGGTCTCGGCGACGCGGGCTCGAGCCAGCCCGTCCTCGATCTGCGCCCGATCGTCTGGCGGGGCCCGGTCCCCGACCGTGGCCAGCGCCCGCTCGAACTGCTCACGCGCCGCGGCCGGGTGCTCCCCGTCGAGGGCGACCCACCCCAGACCCGCTTCGGCGTAGCCCGCCCGCCAGCGCACACCCCCTGCCGCCGTCTGCAGGATCGCCAGCGCGCGGCGATAGTGCTCGGCGGCCGAGGTCGGATTGCCCAGCTGGCGCATGGCATCGGCGAGGTGGACGTGGGCATACGCGACCTCGGGATGCTCGAGGCCGAGCGCCTGGTGACGAATGGCCAGCGCCCGCTGCAGCAGCGGCAGCGCGGCGGTCGGATCGTCGCGGGCGATGTACTCCCGCCCGAGGTTGGCCAGCAGCGGTGCCAGGGTGGGATGGTGATCACCCAGCCGCCGCTGCAGCACGACCAGCGCGTGCTGTAGGGTCTCGACCGCCGCCTCGGTACGTCCCAGGTGCGACTGCACGGCGCCCAGGTTGGCCAGCGCTCCGCCGACGCTCGGGTGCTCCGAGCCGTAGGCGTCCGACAATGCCGCGACCGCCTGCTCGAGCGCCTGGGCAGCCACCCCGAAGTTGCCCTCCGACGCCGCCACGATGCCGATGTTGTTGTGCGTCGCCGCCAGCGAGGGATGCCCCTCGGCGTAGACGGCCTGCTGCAGCTCCAGCGCCGCGCGATAGTGCCGACGGGCCAGCTCGTGCTCACCCAGCTGCGCCCGCATGCCCGCCCGCGCCACCAAGACCGCGGCCTGACGGCGTCGATCGCCCAGCCGATCGGCGGCCGCTCGGGCGTGCCGCACCCACGGCGCCGCGTCGATCGGAGTCTGCAGCCGAATGCCGAGCACCGTGACGAGCATGGTCGAGGCGTCCGCCTGCAGCCGCACCTGACCGTGTCGGGCCGCGAGGTAGTAGGCCTCTTCCAGGGCGCCACGCGACCGGGCGTAGTCACCCGCACGCTCGTGCAGCCGTCCCAGGCGAAACTGGGCCTCGGCCAGCACCGGGGCGTAGCCCAGCTCCCGCGCCTGATCGACCAAGGTCGTGGCGCGCGCCAGCCCCTGCGGCACGCGCCCCGCCAGATCGTCGCCATGGACCTCGGCCAGTTCGTCTCGCAGGCGTATCGCCTCCACCAGCTGCTCCGGTCGCGGCGCGGGGACGGCCGCATCGGCGGTGGGATCGAGACACTCCTCGGGCGGCGCCAGCTCACCCACCGCCACGGCCGCCCTCCCCACGAGCGCCGCATCCGGGTGCATCAGGCGGCTGACGAGCGCGGCGAATCGCTTGCGCCGCACACTGAGGCAGTCCAGAGGTCGCGCCCGCTGCTCGGCCGCGGCCCACGTAGCCCCGCACACCTGCTCCCAGCTGCGATCCCAGCGCTGCACCCACGCCGCGAGACGCCCCGACGCGCGCTGGCTGGCCGAGTGTGCACCCGGGGCCTGGGTATCGACGAAGGCGGTGTGCAGCGACGCGGAGGCGGCTTCGCCCCAGGTCTGCTGCGCTGCGCTACGCCCCGCCTCACAGCGGGTGGGGGTCCGGCCCGCGCCCGCCAGCAGCAGCACGCTGCCCACCGCCCCCGCGCCCAGCACGACCACGCCCCAGCGGGCACGGCCTCGCGTGCGCTCGGGATCCGGCAGCGCGCGCAGCAAGGCGGCCATGGTGGGAAACCGCTGCCCCGGCTCGGCGTGCAGACCCCGGGTGATCGCAGCTTCGGTCCGCACCGAGACCCGCCCGCGCCCCTGGGCGCCCGCCGCCTCGCGCAGCGCCTGCTGCAGCGCAACACAGAACGCATACTGATCGGCCCGCGCATCGACGGGCGCACCCGCCCGTTGCTCGGGGGCCATGTACGCCGGCGTGCCCGCCACCGCAGCGATTCCCGGTCGAGCGGGGCTCGGCGTGGGCTTGGCCGCGATCGCCAGGCCAAAGTCCGACACCCTGGGCACGCCGTCGTGCCCGATGAGCACGTTCGACGGCTTGAAATCGCGGTGCACCAGCCCCGCCTCATGGGCCGCGCACAGCCCTCGCCCGGCCGCCCGAAACATCCGCAGGATCTCGGCCACGCTGCGTGGTCGCTGCCGACACCAGCCCGCCAAGGTGGTCCCCTCGACGATCGCCATGGCGATGAACACCCGATCGTCGCTCACGCCCGCGTCGAAC
>JAHZJA010000038.1 GCA_022601155.1 Deltaproteobacteria bacterium
CTAGGCCGCTGACCTGACAGCAGGCTGGGTTGCCGTCGTCTCCCCCCGACGTGTCCGAGCCACCGGTCGACTCGGCCCCACCGCTGCTGGTCAGGGGATCGGTACCGGGCATGGGGCCCGCGGTCCCGGCACCGCCGCTGCCCGATTCTCCGTCGGTCTCGGCTCCGCCCGGGCCTGCGGTATACGCGCCAGACAGGCCGGTTAGGCCGGCTTCATCGCCCTGAGCGCAGGCCCACGGCAGGATCAACAACAGTGCGAAGCGTGAGACGCATCGAGTCATGGGCACCCCCTCCATGCGTCTAGTTGCGCACGCGGCCATCCCGTTCACGCCGACGTGGCAATGGGGCGTGATTTTGCGGGGGACGGTCTTCGGCCGTCAGCAGCGGCCGATGTCGCTCAGCGTCTGCGAGCCGATCACGCACTTGGCGTAGGCCGCGTACTTGATGCGCCCGCGCAGCTGGATCTTGTCCAGCTTGTGCTCGATGCACTTGGTCCGCGTGTCCTCGACCAGCCGCTGCAGCGACTCGGGGCTCATCGCATGTTCACCCGCCTCGCGGACAGTGACCTGCACGATGTGCTCGCAGACCTCGACCGGGCCTGGTGCGCGCATGAAGCCCCACCAAAGAGCGAACAACGCGATGGTCAGGCCGAGGACGACGAAGGACGCGATCCGCATGGGTCGAGACGTGGGCCGCGTAGCGCGGCTCAGGTGCTTCCGCCGTCGATCACCTTGAACGCGGCGCGACGTTTTTGTACCTGGTTTTCGTCGGTGGGCTCACCCGTTGCGGCCTCGACGATCTCTTCGCTCGGGCCCGTGCTGGGCTCTTCGGTCTCGGTGTCACCGCCGACGGTGCGCAGCGCAGGCTTTTGCGCTTCGTCCCCAGTGCCCTTGCCGTAGCGGCTGCGCTTGACCGAGTCGGGCATGTTCTGGTCGAGCACGATGCCGCGGCCCGTGCTGCGATCGGCCACCACATAGACCGCACCGTACGGAAACGTGCAGCGGGTGACGTAGCCACCAAACGACAGGTCGGCCGACAGCGCTTCCTCGAGGAACGTGAGGTCGAGCGGGTAGCTCGGGTCCAGGTCGATGATGAGCCGCTCTCGCCACTGGTCGCGGATGAAATCGGGGCAAACCACCCCGTCGAACATCGCGTTGACGTGAAGCCTTGGGCATCGGCCCGCGGCCTGCAGCGACTCGATCACGCTCTGTACGGGGTGAACCACGAAGATCCGCAGCGTAACGGATTCTCGCGCGGGGGGCGAGATTGGCTCGGGCCGCCGTACCGTGAGTCCTGCGGAGTCTCCAGGACCCCTGCCGCCCCGGGCGCGAGGTGCTTGTGCACTTTGCGCAGGGTCGAGACCGCAGCCGATCACGGCGGGCTGCGGCGGGATCTCGGGTGGCGTCAGGCGAACGCGTTGAGCCCGGTGAGGGCGCGTCCGATGGTCAGCGTGTGGACCTCGTGGGTGCCCTCGTAGGTGAAGACCGTCTCGAGGTTGCACACGTGCCGCATGATGTGGAACTCGCCCATGATGCCGTTGCCGCCGAGCATCGAACGCGCGGTGCGAGCGGCTTCCAGGGCCATCCGCACGTTGTCCCGCTTGAGGTACGAGACCTGAGTGGGGCTGAGCGTGCTGTGCTGCTTGAGCCGACCAAAGTGGTAGGCGAGCAGCAGACCCTTGCCGATCTCGTTGTGGAGCTCGACGAGCTTTTGCTGGGTGAGCTGGAAGCCGGCCAGCGGGCGCTCGAACTGGACGCGATCCATCGTGTACTGGCGCGCGCGCTCGTACACGTCCATCGCCGCTCCCAGTGCGCCCCAGCCGATCCCGTAGCGCGCCTGGGTGAGGCACGACAGCGGGCCCTTGAGACCTTGCACGCCCGGCAGCATGTTGGCCGCGGGCACGCGTACCTCGTCGAGCACGATCTCGCCGGTCACCGAGGCCCGCATGCTGAGCTTGCCCTTGGTCTCCGGAGTGGACAGGCCCTTCATGCCGCGCTCGACGATGAAGCCACGGATCACCGGGGTGTCGGAGCCGTGGTCGAGCGTCTTGGCCCACACCACGCCCAGATGCGCGACCGGGCTGTTGGTGATCCAGAACTTCTGTCCGTTGAGGATGTAGTCGCCGCCCGGGCCGTCCTGTTTGGCGTGCGTGCGCATCGAGCCGGGGTCGCTGCCGGCATTGGGCTCGGTCAGCCCGAAGCAACCGATGAGCTCGCCGCGGGCCATGCCCGGCAAGAACTTCTCTTTTTGCTCGTCGGTGCCGTAGGTGTAGATCGGCCACATCGCCAAGGCCGTCTGCACCGAGCAGAACGAGCGAATGCCACTGTCCTGGCGCTCGAGCTCGATCATGGTGAGCCCGTAGGCGACCGGGTTCATCCCCGCGCAGCCGTAGCCTTGCAGCGGGGCGCCCAAGAACCCCATCTCCGCGAACTCGGGGATCAGCTCGTGGGGGAACGTACCGTTCTCGTAGTGCTCCTCGATCACGGGCGCGATGCGACGTTTGCCGAAGTCACGCGCTGCGTTCCACACCAGGCGCTCGTCCTCGGTCAGGAGGTGATCGATGGACAGCAGGTAGGGCGTCGCCTCGATAGGCATGCCATGGCTCTACCACAGCCGTCCGGGGTGCCACGCAGGGGTCCCCTTGTGGCACCCCGTGGTGTTCGTGAGGCAGCCCGGTGCGGCGGCGGTCACGTCATCGGGCTAGCCTCGACTTTGGCGGTTTTCCACGCGCCACAACACCGCC
>JAHZJA010000416.1 GCA_022601155.1 Deltaproteobacteria bacterium
AGCTTGGGCGAGCCCTCGCCATCCACTGGCATCTGGAACATCAGGTGCTCCACGAAGTGGGCCATGCCCGCCTTGCCCTGTGGATCCTCGCGCGAGCCCACCTGCTGACGCACGTCGAACTGCACCAAGCTGGTGTACGGGTCGGGGACGACGAACAACGTGAGACCGTTGTCGTAGACCTTCAAGAACCCCTCGTCGGGGAACTGGAGATCACGGCTCGGTGGCGGCAAGTCGGGTGCCTCCGCTTGCGCCTTGGTCTTGTTGGTGGCGCAGCCGGCCAGCAACGCACCCGCGATGATGACCGTACCCGATATCCTTGCCCATTCGACGACAGCCATAGTTCCTCGTTACCTCAGACCCCGCCGGGGCTCAACCAGGTTTCGGGGTCGATATGCGTTCGATTGCAGCCGAACGCCGATAAGCCCAGGTCCGCGCGCTGTGCCCGTGTTGTGCACAGGGTATGCTCCCGCGCACTCCCGGCACCAGGAAACGCATGGCGACCAAAAAAGGACATCCCAAGGGGCTCTACGCGCTGTTCGTCACCGAGATGTGGGAGCGCCTGGCCTTCTACACGATGGTCGGGATCCTGCTGCTGTACACGACCGACACCGAGCGTGGCGGCCTGGGGATGCCGTCCGCCGACGGCAACGAGATCTACGGCCTGTACCTCGCGTTCGTGTACTTCACGCCGTTCTTGGGAGGAATGATCGCCGACCGCTACCTCGGCTATCGGCGAGCGGTGTTGGTGGGTGCGCTGTGCATGGCCTCGGGGCTGTTCATGATGGGCATCCCGGGCAAGAGCTTCTTCTTGCTGGGCCTGCTGGGCCTCATCATTGGAAACGGGTTCTTCAAGCCCAACATATCGGTGATGGTCGGCAACCTGTATGAGCCGGGAGACTCACGCCGCGACGCCGGGTTCAATATCTTCTACATGGGGATCAACATCGGGGCGCTGGTGGCCAACCTGCTGGCGGCCGCCGTGCGCAACGAGGCCGGATGGCTGTGGACGTTCCGGATCGCGGGCGTCGGCCTGGTCATCTCCATGCTCATCCTGCTGTCGCAGTGGAAGAACCTCGAGGCCGCCGACCGCCAGACCAAGCCCAACAAGGACGACGCCGGGCTCGCCACGGTCTTCGCCCAGATTCTGATCCCCACGGCAGCGTTCGGCGCCCTTGGATACTTCGGCGCCAAGTGGCTGGGCGCCCACGGGATGATGCCCTCGGGCATGCGGCCCGCGATCGTGGGCTTCTTGGTGGGCGCCCTGCCCGTCATCTACTTCTTCAAGAACATGGTGAGCAAGGCAAGCCCGGAGGAACAGCCGGGGCTCAAGGCCCTGCTCCCCATCTACATCGCGGGCGGCACGTTCTTCATGATCTTGCACCTCAACGGCTCGGCGATGACCCAGTGGGCCCGCGATCAAACCGATAGGGCCGCGCCCGACTGGGCACCCTCCATCTGGAAGCAAGACGCGCTTCCCAGCTACTACCCCGCGGCGGGCGAGGACACACCGCGACCCGACCCACGCACGCTGGGAACCACGGCCAATCCTGCGCACGCCCGCATGTTCGGCCAGCAACGGATGGACCCGTCGGCCGTGGCGGCGATCGCTGCCGCCAATCCCGACCTCACCGTGGTGGACCTGCCGGTCAAGGACAACGGGTCCGAGCCCGATACGGTCGCCAGCCGGGCGGTGAAGGTCTTCGCCCAGGGCGTGGTGACGGTAGAGGAGGGCGAGGACTCCCACGGAGCCAAGACGGTCACCGTCGAGGTCCCGGAGGGGTCCAAGCCCACCAAGCGGGTGGCATTCGTGCGAGAGGTCGAAGGTGAACGCATCGGTGCGGTCATCGTGTCCAAGGAGCTCCACGCCACCCTGTACACCGGCTACCAAGAACGCTTCGGGCATCCACCCGAGAAGCTACCCGCAGGCAAGTTCCTCGGCGTGTTCAACTCCGAGCTGTACCAGTCGTGGAACGCGTTCTTCGTGATCCTGCTGACCCCGTTGTTGGTCGGCTTCTTTGCGTCGCTGCAACGGCGCAAGCGCGGACTGTCGACGGCCCAGAAACTCCTGCTCGGCATGGTCATGACCACCGTCGCGCTGTTGTTCATGGCGATGGCCGGACTGATGACCGACGATGGCGCGGCCCGGGTCTCGGGCATGTGGTTGGTGGGCTTCTACGCCCTGGTCACCATCGGTGAGCTGTGCCTGTCGCCGATGGGGCTGTCACTCATCACCAAGCTCACCCCCCCGCGCCTGGTCGGGCTGACGATGGGCGGGTGGTTCCTCGCGACCGCGTTCGGCAACAACTTCTCCGGCTTCTTCGGCGGCATCCAGAGCTCGATGTCCCCGGTGAGCTTCTTCCTGCTGCTGGCGGGGCTGGCCGGAGGGGTCGCGCTGTACCTCCGGATGGTGCTGCCGCAGCTGGATGGGACCATCAAGAAATACGGTGGATAACTGAGTAATGGGCGGCCGGTCCAAGCATCGCGAGCGCCGCGCCGCCTATTCCACAAAAATACGATAAATCATCGTATTTTCATCCAAGACGCCATGCTCACCCAAAACGGGCTCCCAGATGGCATTTAGCCCCTCTTCGCATCGCGCGGCGACACCGTTTTCCCCATTTCCGCAGAGCATTTGAAAACTACCTCGTGATCGGCCAGCCTTTGTGCGTGGCACGGTCAAGAGGCACCCACTTCGTCGTCACTGCCAACACCACCGACGACGGCTCGGCGGTCTACCTGCGCGCAGATGGCAGCTGGTCTGCACAGCTGTCGGACGCGTGGGCCATGACGACCGAGGCCGAGCGTGATGCGGCGCTCTCGCAGGCCCGCGCTCAAGAGCGGCACATCTGCGACCCGTACGCCTTCAAGGTGGTCATCGGCCAGCAAGGCCCGCACGCCACCAACACCCGGGAACAGATCCGCGGCCGCGGGCCCACCACGCCCCTGCGTCGCCCCGACTCGATCAACTCGGCCCGGCTCACGGCCTGACCGTCGTCTCCCTTCGCGGCGACCAGCAACGGATCCCATGTACCAGTACGACGCCCACGATCAGCGCATCGTCGAGGAGCGCGCCGCCCAGTTTCGGGGGCAGGTCGTTCGCCGCCTCGAAGGGTCGATCACCGAAGACGAGTTCAAGCCGCTGCGATTGCAGAACGGCCTGTACATGCAGCTCCACGCGTACATGTTGCGCGTGGCCATTCCCTACGGGCTGCTGTCGTCCACCCAGATGCGCAAGCTGGCCCATATCGCCCGCACCTACGACAAGGGCTACGGCCACTTCAGCACGCGCCAGAACATCCAGTACAACTGGCCCAAGCTCGCCGAGGTGCCCGACATTCTCGACGAGCTGGCCAGCGTGCAGATGCACGCCATCCAGACCAGCGGCAACTGCATCCGCAACACCACCTCCGATCACTTTGCGGGCATCGCTCCCGACGAGATCGAGGATCCGCGGCCGTACTGCGAGCTGATTCGGCAGTGGTCCACGTTCCACCCCGAGTTCGCGTTCTTGCCCCGAAAATTCAAGATCGCGGTGACCGGCACCCCGGGGGAAGATCGCGCCGCGGTTCGCTTCCACGACATCGGCGTGCGCATCGTCGACAACGACGAGGGACAGCGCGGCTTCGAGATCCTGGTGGGTGGTGGTCTGGGCCGCACGCCCCACATCGCCAAGGTCATCCGCCAGTTTCTGCCCTACGAAGACCTCCTGTCGTATCTGGAGTCGATTCTCCGCGTCTACAACCGCTACGGCAGGCGCGACAACAAGTACCGGGCCCGCATCAAGATCCTCGTGTCCGAGCTGGGCATCGACGAGTTTCGCTCGCAAGTGGAAGACGAGTGGACGCAGATCCGCGACGGCAGCCTCAAGCTGGTCCGCGAGGAAATCGACCGCGTCCGCGGCCACTTCACCCGCCCGGCCTACCGCGAGCTGCCCGAGCAGGACGTCACCGTGCTCGCCCAGAGCCTCTCGGCGGACACCGGGCTGCGCCACTTCGTGCGCAACAACGTCAAGCCGCATCGCCAGCCGGGCTACTGCGCGGTGGTCATCTCGCTCAAGGCCACGGGTCGACCGCCAGGCGATGCCAGCGACACCCAGATGGACGCCATCGCCGACCTCGCCGACGAGTTCAGCTTTGGCGGCGTGGTCGTCACGCACACCCAGAACCTGGTGCTGCCCGACGTCGAGCAAGGCCGGCTGACCGAGCTGTACCAGCGCCTCGACGAGCATGAGCTCGCCACCGCCAACGCGGGCACGCTGACCGACAGCATCTGCTGCCCCGGCCTCGACTTTTGCAACCTCGCCAATGCGCGCTCGATCCCCGTCGCGATGGAGCTGGGCGAGCGCTTCGAGGCTCTCGACTACCTGGCCGATCTGGGTGATGTCTCGCTGAAGATCTCGGGCTGCATCAACGCCTGCGGTCATCACCACGTGGGCAACATCGGGATCCTGGGCATCGACAAGATCGGCGAGGAGGCCTACCAGCTGATGCTGGGCGGCGCGCCTGGCAACGATGCGTCCATCGGCAAGATCGTCGGCCGAG
>JAHZJA010000417.1 GCA_022601155.1 Deltaproteobacteria bacterium
CAGCCCGAGCCCGAGCCCGACGTCGTCGCGGCCGAGCTGGACACCAAGGCCGAGCCCGATCTCCAGCCCCAGGTGACCCCCGAGATCGAGGAGCCCTCGGCCGAAGATCCGGTCGCCACCCCGACGCCGGAGCCACCGAAGCCCGTCGAGACGCGACCCACCCCGCGCCCGCGCAACACCAAGAAGCGCCGCAAGTCGAAGCCCAAGCCGCCCGAAGCCACGGCCGAGCCCGACGTGAAGCTGCCGGAGCCTGCGCCTCGCGAGCCAGAGCCACAGCCGGACAAGCAGACCAAGAAGCGCCCGCCAGGCGATCTTCGCGATCCGTTCTGATCGCCTGCGGACGTCGGCGAGTCGAGGTCGGTGCGGTTCGATAGCTGCCGGCGAGGGCTGGCGCGCGAAGCGGAGATCACCGCACGCGATGCTGCGCCGCGGTCACCACGATCGCGGGCAGGGCATCGGCAGCGCGGGGCCTCCGGAGCGTACCGGGTCGCTCAGGGCGATTGCTGCAGCCGGGCGACCGCGTCGATGAGGTCACCCACCGTCAGCGTCGTCGGCACGCCTTCGGACGCCAGGGCGTTCCAAAGCGGCAGCAGGCTCTCGTCGCGATTGGTCTGACCGAGGATCTCGGCGAGGGCGACGGTCGCGGCACGGCGTCGACCGAGGCTCAGCGCGCGGGCCAGTTCCTTGGCGATGGGCCCTTCGACGACCGCGGGCGCAGGCGCCTGTGCCACGGCAACCACCGGAGCGGGCGCGGCGGCTTCGGGGCGCGCGGCGTCCTCGCGGGGAGCGGGCTGCCCGTTGCGGGGCGGTCCATTGCGCGCGCGCTGGATGACGACCGGTTGGTGCGGCTCCTTGCGCCACCGTCGGCGAGGACCACCCTCCCAGCGCTGCTCGTCCGGCTCATGAGCGGCTCCTCCACCGGAGCCGCCGCCGCTGTTGTTGCCACCGCCACCACCCCCGCGTCGTGGCGGAGCCTGACCGGCCGCGACGCGTTGCTCCATGGCCTGGCCCCGCAGGAGGATTTCCTGGCCGTGGCCTTCGGGGAGCACGGTGACGACCGTGTCCTCCTTGATGATGGCGTAGAGCACGTCACCGAAGGTGTCGACGGGAACGAGCGTCTGCGGCTCGCCGAGCATCGCGTCCAGGGTGCGGATCGCTTTGCCGCCATCCTCGGCCGCGGCGAGCGCCTCGTCGAGGCGATCGCGCAGGGTCTCGTCGTCCTCGTCGTCGCGACTGGGAACGAGCTCACGCAGACGCTGCACCGCCCGGTGGGTGATGCTGTAGCGGCGGTGGCCGGGAAACGGCGGGCGCATCATGAGTTGGCGGGGGTTTAGCGTCCGCGCCCACGATTGCCAACCCCGCGCGCGTGGCGGGGGGCAGCGAGACCTCAAATGGCCGTTGGCTTGCCAAGTGCCGGGTCCCACACCCATGATCGCCCGTATGTCGGAACGCGGTGCACAGGGCAGCGAGGGGGCCTGGCGTCGTGTGGGGCGTCACGGGCGTCGCGTGGCGGTGTGGGTGTGGGCGATCGCGTTGTTCGTGATGTGGCCGGCCCCCACCGCGCTGGCGGTGCCGGTGGTCGGAGCTGGGACCGCCAAGGCTTCCGAAACGAAGAAGCCCGACGCCGCCCGCACCCGGGCGCGTGCGCTCCGAAGGGCTCGCCACAAGGCTCTCGATGTCGCACTGAAGCAGGTGCCGGGGCGGGTGGATCCTGCCGCCCGCAAGGCCGTCCGCAAGGCGGCCGAGGCGTGGACCGGCGCCTATCGGGTGCTGTCGGAGACGCACGAAGGCGAGCAGGTTCGGATCGAGGTCGAGGTCGAGGTGGATCTGGTGCGCCTGACCAAGCGCGTGCAGGTCCGCGACTCCGGCGGTGGCATCCCGATGTTTCGGCTCGGTGATGTCTCGGTGGCGGCGGGCTGTGGCGAGGCTCCGGCCGTGGAGGAGGTCGTGCGATCCGAGCTGTCAGGGCAGGGGGCAGTCACGCTCGAAGGCGGGAACAAGGCGCCCACCCTCGATGTCACGCTCGGCTGCGACGCACTCGGAGCGGTTCGTCATACGTACCTGCACGCGGCCTTCGTACAGATCAGTGCGACCGCCGATGGGGCAACGGTGGCCCAGCTGCACGCTCCCGCCTTCGGCACGGCGCCTTCGCAGGCGGTGGCGGCCGGGGTCCAGGGCGCCCTGTCCGATCTCGCCGAGGCCCTCGCCGCCCACCGCCGCGGCCATGTGCGCGTCCGGGTTCGCTCGCCGATGCCGTCGGCCCGTATCCGACGACTCGAGACCGCGATGCGCAACTCCGTCCTCGGTGTCAGCGCGGTGGAAGTCGGTGCAATCGAACGTGGCATCGTCGAGCTTCACGTACGCGGATCCTTGTCGCCCCGAGCCCTGGGCAAGAAGCTCGAGGCGCTCTCTCTCCCTGGTTTCTCGCTGGCGATCGTCGCCGTGGAGCGTCCCGATGTTCTCACCGTCGTTCTCGAGTAGACCGTGGCTGGCCCTCGCGCTGGGGCTGGCCCTGTCGGCGTGTCGCCCTGCGGGGGCTGGCACCGCGCTGCGCATTGAGACCCCTGCCGCCGACGCCGACGCCGACGTCTTCGTCGATGGCAACTACGTGGGGCAGGTCAGCGAGATCGCCCAAGACCC
>JAHZJA010000418.1 GCA_022601155.1 Deltaproteobacteria bacterium
CAACTACACCCCGAGCAACGCCGGGGGGTTCGCCACCGACTGGGGCGGTCCCACCATCGACCAGGTGATCGCCGATCTGATCCAGCAGCGGGATCCGACCACGATCCACTCGCTCCAGGTCGGCACCACCAAATTCGACAGCCCCATCGACAATGGCACCACGGCCAAGGCGCTGTCGTGCGCGGGGGTGCCCGGGAACCTGACCGCCAAGTTCCCCGAGCACAACCCTCGCATGGTGTGGAACAGCTTGTTCGGCCAGTTCGACCAGCCCAGCGACACCCGTGAGCAGCGGCTGGGGGTCCTCGGTGCGGTCAAGGACGACATCGACGAGCTCAGCAGCAGGCTCGGCGTCGTGGACCGTCAGCGGCTGGATGCTCATCTCGACAACGTGAACGAGCTCGAGCAAAAGATCTCGGCGCTGGTTCCGACGTGCACCTTGCCCCCCCAGCCCGTGCACGCCAACGACGAGCCCAACGGGAGCGAGGATCTGGTCCTCACCAACCAGCTCATGTCACAGCTCATCGCCTACGCGTATAGCTGCGACCTGACCCGGGTGGCCTCGAACCTGATGTGCAGCGTGGCGTGTGAGGCGGTCTTCGGCCAGACCGGCGGAGGCTTCACCCACCATGGATACAGCCACTCGGACGACGAGAACTACCACGAAAACATCGTGTTCCTCATGTCGCGGATCGCCGAATTGATGCAGACGTTGGCCGACACCCCAGACGTGACGGGCTCGCTGCTCGACTCGACGGTGGTCTTCGCCAGCAGCGAGCTGTCGACCGGGTGGAACCACGCCTGGCAGCGCCAGCCCATCATCGTCGGTGGACGCTGGGCCGACTACACCGCGTTCCCAGGGGTCCACTACCAGGCCGTCGCTCCCAACTTCCCGGGAGACGATCAGACCTCGGCGGGCAACACCACCGACGTCTTGCTCGCTCTGGCCCGGGGGATCGATCCACGCCACCCCAGCATCGGAGCCGGGGCTCCGATGTCCACCACACCGCTGACCGCGATTCTGGCCTGAGCCGGGACCCCGCGCTCGGCCGTCGCCGGCCTCTTCCCCGCTTGCCCCAACCAGCCGTGGCAAGCGGGTGAGGTCGGCGCCTGGGCTGGAGCGGGAGCGGTGCCCAGCTACCGTCGTGCTCGTTTGTCGAAGTGGTCAGGCGTGACGGTCGATGCCGTCGAGCGGGCGGGCGTGGCGGGCTTCGGGCCCGCATGCGAGCCGGCCGAAATCGACAACCTGGAGGGTCCTGCGAGTCCGACAGCGTGCAGGACCAGGACGCACCGGCCATCTGACGACCATGGAAAGCGTGCTGCGGTCGTTTTCGATCTCGTGGGCTCCACGCGCCGGAAAGGTCCTCGTCGACCGGTGTCTGATATCGGCAGGGGTTGAAGCAAGCTCGGCCCCACCCCGCGAAGTGGGGGCTGACGGAGACGTTGGGGCTGACCGACGCGACGACTATGGTACGCACAGGAGCGATGGTGGGCAGGGATCCTGACGAATCCAACTCGTGCGAATCCGAGCCCATTGCGCAGTCCTCCGACGAATTTGGGGACGGCATCATGCGTACGGGTCTGTTCCTCTCCGATGGGGATGAGCCGATCGAGGACTCGGAGACCTGGAACCGGCGGATCGAGGCGGAGGTGGGCCGCCGGCTAGCGCAGCTCAAGCCCTCGGCCAATCGCATCGGTCGCTTCACGGTCCTCGAACGCTTGGGCCACGGAGGCATGGGGGAGGTCTACGCGGCCTATGACGAGCAGCTCGACCGCAAGGTCGCCGTCAAGATCCTCGGCGGCGAGGACCTTCCCACCCAGGAGGAGCGGCGGCGCTTCCATCGTGAGGCCCTGGCCCTGGCTCGTCTCTCCCATCCCAATGTGGTCACCATTCACGAGGTGGGCGAACACCACGGAGAGCTGTACCTCGCAATGGAGCAGGTCCGCGGCGAGGATCTGGCCGACTGGCTGACGAGCAAGCCCGCGTGGCCGCAGGTGCTCGATGCCTTCGTGCAAGCGGGACGAGGGTTGATCGCAGCCCACGAGGCGGGGATCGTCCATCGCGATCTCAAGCCGCACAACCTGATGCGCAGCGACGATGGCGTGGTCAAGGTCGTCGACTTCGGTCTCGCCCGCGTCGAAGCGGACGAGCTGGACGAGACCGTCGAGCGCGGACACTCGAGCACGTCGTTGAGCGACTCGCTCACGCTCCCGGGGATCGCGATGGGCACGCCGGCCTACATGCCTCCGGAGCAGCACGGCTCGACCTCGGTCGACGAGCGCAGCGACCAGTACGGCTATTGTGCCGCCTTGTGGCAGGGGCTCGTCGGTGAGCTGCCCTTCACTGGCACGACGGTGGTCGAACTGCTCGACAGCAAGCTCGTCGGGCCCCCGTCGTGGCCCGACTCGGCCCCAGCGATACCTCGTCGGATCATCGAGGCGCTCAGGCGGGGGCTACAGCCCGAGCCCGACGACCGTTGGCCATCGATGGTGCCGCTGCTGGACGCACTGTCGTTCGACCCGGCGCACCGCGGCGTTCGTAGGCGGCGGTGGCTGACCGGGACGAGCTTGCTGGGGCTGGGGGCGCTTGCAACGTGGGGCTTGCTCGATCCGCGGGCCGACAACTGCACCGGGGCCGAGCGTGCGCTGGCGGGAATCTGGGACGACGACCGGCGCGTCGAGGTGGAGACGAAGCTCTCGAGCATCGACAAGTCGTATTCGACCGGGGTGTGGGAGCGCACCCGTGACGGGCTCGATGCGTACGCCGAGCAGTGGGCCGCCGCGCATACCGAAGCCTGCCAGGCAACGGCGCAGGGCGAGCAATCGTCCCACATGCTGGATCTGAAGATGGGGTGTCTACAGCGGGCCGCCCACGGGCTGACGGCCACGGTGGAAACGCTGGCGGATGCGGACGACGAGGTCGTCGACAACGCCCATGAACTCGTCGCGGGCCTGCCCCGACTGTCGCGATGTGGAGAAGAGGAGGTGTTGGCCGCCGAGGTCGAGCCACCCTTGCCGCAGGACGCCGAGGCCGTCGACATGGCGCGCTTGCACCTGGCCCGAGCCGATAGTCTGAGGTTCGCGGGTCGGTACGATGACGCGGCCGAGGCGATCGAGGCGGCCCAGCAGGCGCTCGAGGGCGTGGGCTACGGGCCCATTGCCACCGAAATCGCATTGGCGCAGGGTGTCCTGCACGGGGAACAGGGCAAGTACGATGCTGCGGAGGCTTCGCTGGGGGAGGCGCTCGAGCTTGCTTCACGGTGGAGGCAGTACGAGGCGATGGCCAAGGCCTCCCAGTGGTTGATGCAGATCCTCGGCTCTCTGCAGCACCGGACGGACGCTGGTCTGCAGTACTGGTGGATCGCGTCGGGGCTGTCGGAGGGGCATCCGCTGTGGGAGGCAGAGGCTCGCAACGCCTACGGTGCCGTGCTCAAGACCGCGGCGCGGTACGACGAAGCGGAGGAGCAGCACCGAGCTGCGTACCGGCTACTGCTGGAGGCTGAGGGCCCCGACCACGACCTCGTCATTACTCGCAAGCACCTGCTGCGGGTGTTCTTCGCGCAGCGGAAGTTCGACGAGGCCTTGAAGGAGCTTCGAGAGGTGCTCGTATTGGATCGCAGGAACCTCGGACCGGATCATCCGGTCGTGATCCAGACGCGGGCCGACACCGCCGTCGTGCTCGCCAACCTCGGAGAGTACGACGAGGCCGAGGCGGAGCTCCAAGCGGCGCTGGCCTGGCGGAACGAGAACCTCGGGTCGGACCACCCGGAGACCGGCATGGGGCGAGTCAACCTCTCTGGGGTCCTGAAGTACCTGGGCCGCTACGATGAGGCGGAGGTACAGGCTCGGGCGGGGTTGTCGATCGTCGACGAGGCGCTGGGTGCCGAGCACCCGAACGTCGCAGCAGCCCGAGACAGTCTCGCCGCCGCACTCAGAGGGCAGGGCAAGTACGACGAGGCAGAGACGCAGTATCGGGCCGCGCTCGCCGTGCGGCGCAAGGCTCTCGGCCCCAAGCACCCGAAAGTCGGCTTCGGTCTCACCAACCTCGGCAGCGTCCTCCTCCGAATGAACCGGCCCGCCGAGGCTGAGCCCCATTTCCGTGAGGCGCTGGCGATTTTTCTCGATGTCCATGGCCCCGACAGCTCGATCACCGCGCAGTGCAGGGCCCACCTCGCCAGCGCTCTGAGGGCTCGGGGACGACTCGAGGAGGCCGAGGCCGTAGCGAGGGTCGCGCTCGCAGATATGGAGCGAGCCCTGGGCGGCGAACACCCGAGCTTTGCGGACACCCAGAACGTGCTTGGCGGCATCCTGCACGCCCAGCAGGAGTTCGAACAGGCCGAGGTCGCATATCGCGGCGCACTCGCGTTGCGGCAGCAGCTCCTCGATTCGGACCACCCCCAGATCGCTGGATCACGCACCGGCCTCGCCGATGTCTTGCTCGACCTCGGTCGAGCGGACGATGCGGTGGCGCTGGCAGAGCAGGCGTGGTCCCGACGACAGCGTGACGATGTTCCAAACGATCAACGAGCCAAGACCGCATTCGTCCTCGCGCGTGCGCGGTGGAGTGCGTCCCGGCCCGCTCGGGCGAGCGCGCGTACGCTCGCCACAGACGCTCTGCGGTCGTACGAGGCGGCCGGAGAGAGGTTCGAGGACCGCGCTCAGCGGGTCCAGCAATGGCTGGACCTCCATGCTCTGTCAGATCGATGAGTCGGTCTTCGTCCCCCTCGCGCTCGGCCGTCGTTGGCTGTGGACGCTGACCCCCGTCGGTAGGGTGCATCAGGCCGAGAAGCGAGCGACGACATGCCACGGTGTCGTCCGGGGCCGCAGCGCGTGGCAGCGCCTCGAGACCGCCCACCGGTGGGTGTCCGTGGTGTCTCGACGGCGGTGGCCACCGCCGTGTCGCGCGTGGGTGATCTGAGGTGCCAACAATGATTCACCGGCCGCCACATCCTGTGTTCATCGCGGTCGGGAAAGGGGGCCGCTCGCCTTCGAGGCCGGAGTTGTGCGATTTCGGGCAGTGCGGCGCCGGCAGCTGTGTGCCCTGGCCGACTGGGTCCCCGACTGCCAGCACGAGCGTTGCTGCGCGCAGTGGTGCGACCTCAACGCGCCTGGCTGCGATCAGCCCGGGACCTCCTGCGAGCTGTTTCCGGTGTGGAACTTCCAGGATGATCCCGGCTTCGACACGCTGGGGGCGTGCTTGCTGCCGGGCGCGTTCGAGTGAAGGGAGTGTTGGCGACGAGCGGTCCGCACCTGCGTCAGCCGCCGGGCCCTCGCCCACCCCGGGAGACCAGCGTCGTGTCGTCGATGGCCCTGCATGCGGTGCTGAGCGCCACGGATGATTCATCCCGACCCAACCCATTGAGCGTCGTTTCGTTCCACGCGGTGGGCAATATCGAGCTGAGCGGCTTCGCGAACCTCGGGGCACCAGCCAGTGCGCCCCGCGGACGGCTGTCGTGGAGTGCCGCCGTGGTGGAGTGCCTCGACGGCTGCAACGATGGTGTCGACGATGATCACGTGCTGAGGGGCGGCCATCTCGAGGTCGTGACCGACTGCTCGTAGACGCCTGCTCGCGAAGTCTCGCGCTGGGGAATGGTCGCGCTGAACGATGTTCGGCGCCCTCCGGGGATCAAGAATCGCTCGCCGCGGACTGGAGGAGCATCGCTATGTCAAGGATGACCACCCTCACCACTCCCCTCATCGCAACGGCAGCGCTGGCCGTATTCGCCTGCGAGGTTTCCTCCGAAGATCCGGAGTTCGATGCCCGCGCCGCCTCGTTGGAGGAGCCCGTCGACGAGGCCAAGCCCGACGAGTCCGCCAAGTCCGGCACGCTCATGTGTGAAGCGAGCGTTCAGACCACCGTGGGGGGCCTGCACTACCTCGGGTTGGACTGCGCTGCTGCTATCGCGGACGCAGAGGTCAACCTCGGCGGATGGCACTATCGCAATGGCTGCCACGAGAAGGTCGGCAGTGACATCGATGCTCCCGCCGAGCAGGCGGTGGTCACCGACTGCTACATCTCCGGTGACTACGCCGTGGTCACCGTCGACCTGTGCTGCAACGATCCCGGCCCGTCGTGCGAGGAAGACGAGCAAGCAGCGGTGGAAGGACTGTATTACCCGGGGCTCGACTGCGCCGAAGCGACCCTGCACGCCGAGGCCAACCTCGATGGTTGGCACTACCGCAACGGCTGCAACAAACAGGTCGGCAGTGACATCGATGCGTCCGTCAACGAGGCGGTGGTCACCGAGTGCCACATGGAGGGCGACTCCGCCGTGGTGGCGGCCGTGCTGTGTTGCACCGAGCCCGTGCTGTCCTGCGACGAGGAACTCCATGCGTCGGTGGGGGGGCTGTACTATCCAGGCTTGGACTGCGCGGCAGCGATCGCCGACGCCGAGTCCGACCTCGGCTCGTGGCACTACCGCAACGGGTGCACCCAGCAGGTCGGCAGCGATATCGGCACTCCAGTCGACGAAGCACTCGTCACCGAGTACCACATGGAGGGTGACTCCGCCGTGGTGGCCGTCGATGTGTGCTGCGCCGAGCCGGTACTCGACTGCGGGGTGGAGGAGCAG
>JAHZJA010000419.1 GCA_022601155.1 Deltaproteobacteria bacterium
CAGCGCGCGGTCAGGAGGTTGTCGTCGCGCACCGTGAACGGGTTGCCGTACGAAGGCACCAGCGGACCGGTCTCGAATCGGCCACCGTCGCCCAGCGCCTCGCGGACCTCGTCCTGCACGTACTGGGGATACGTCCGAAACCGACGACCCAGCGTCCACATCGTCAGCAAGAAGCCAGAGCGCTCCAGCAGCCGCGTCAGTGCCGTCATCCGCCGACCATCGAGGACCGAGCGGCCGTGGTCGGGGTGACGGGTGCGGGCCAGCACCACGGGCCCATGACAGATCGCCGAGACTGGCTTGCGCGCGGCAAACAGGGCCGCGACCTTGTCTTGGAGCACCGTCGACTCGAGGTACGGCTTCATCCCGGGGGCGTGGCCACCTGCCAAGTGCACGGCATCGAGTGCGCTCGGATCGATGGCGTCGTAGGTGATGGGCGAGACGAATGCGGGATCACGCGCCATCTCGCGATAGCGGTCGGCGTCCTCGGGCTTGGCTCCGATCTGCTTGAACACCACGCCGCGCAGCGCGAGAGGATCGCAGGCGCCCGTCTCACCGTTTGGCGTCGCGAACACCACCTGATGCCCTGCCTCTCGAAGGGCATGCCACGGCACGGCAGCCTCGGTGGGCTCGAAGTCATGCAGCGGCAGCGGAAACAAGACGGTCGCCATTGGCGCCGTGCAGTGTACGCGACGCTCGGGGAAACCGCCGACGGGCCGTCGCGACCTCGCCCGCCGGGCTCCGCTCGTCTCCGCAGGGGTCGCGACCGCCTGGGAGTGTTGACGCCGCCGTTGGTCTGACCGCGCGGTGCCGCACGTCTCGCGACCGCTCGAGAGTGTTGACGCCGCCGTTGGTCTGACCGCGCGGTGCCGCACGTCTCGCGACCGCTCGAGACTGTTGGCGCCGCCGTTGGTCTGACCGCGCGGTGCCGCTCGTCTCCGCATGGGCTCGCGGCGGCGGGCCGCGGTCAGCCGCCCGCGCTATTCGGGTATCCCGAAATCGTCGTGCACGGCGACGCTGGCGAACTCGATCGTCGCGCCGTCCGCCCCGGGGATGCTCCACCAGTGCAGCCGTCGCGCCGATGGCGTTCCGATCTGCAGGGCGCAGCGCCACGCTCGCGCGCCGTCGGAGGTGCGGGCTCGGGTGGGGGTGCCGCCCTCGCCCGCATGCAGCTCGTGCACGGCGCGGCCGGGAATCTCGTGGCATCGAGCACTGGCCACTTGCGCCGCCACCTCGAGGATCTTGTCGACGTCGATACCGTCGAGATCGCGGACGCGGTTGAGGAACTCGCGCCCGACCTTCATCCGCTGCAGTGGGTAGCGCTTGCGGTCGTCCTCGCCGAAACGAAGCGCGTACTCCACCCGCACGGCGGAGATGAAGGCGGTCTCGGACGAGAGGGGATCGGCATGGCCCGGCAGGCGCTCGCGATAGGCGAGACGATCTTCGAGGCTCTTGATCTCCTTGCGCTGCGTCGCCAGCAGCTCGCCGAGCTCGCGGTTGCGGGCGACCAGGCGCTTGCGCTCGTCGAGCAGCTGCAGTCGCTCCTCCTCGAGCTCGTCGAAACGCTGAGTCTCTCCGCTGGCCGTGTTGGCCGTGCGCTCGATGGCGGCGTCACCCAAGAACGGTGGATCGTCGGGGCGCAGCGCGATGCCGGGCCGAACCTCTTGACCGTACGCGCGCTTGATCGAGGCCTCGCAGCGTTGGGCGTCGGTATCGAGGCTGAGCAGCTGGACGGCCACGACCTGATCGATGGCGACCGAGTCGGCGGGATTGTCGAGCCAGCCGTAGTCCAGCTCGCTGATGTGGACGATGGCGGT
Source organism: Deltaproteobacteria bacterium (assembly GCA_022601155.1). GTDB lineage: Bacteria > Myxococcota_A > Polyangia > Nannocystales > Nannocystaceae > Paraliomyxa. The sequence goes on from JAHZJA010000419.1 coordinate 1,815, forward strand.
GGCGCCCGGGAGCAGCTCGACCAGCACGTAGCGATCGGTGATATGCGCGACTCGACCCCGGACCACATAGTCGGGTCGGTATTCGTCGCGGAGCCGGGCCCATGGATCCGCGGCCGGATTGCTGGGCGTGCCGGAATCGGCAGCGGGCCGCGCTCGGCTATCGCCCGCGAGGATGCTGCGGACGATCTGACGTCGCGTCGTATCCGCTTTGCGCTCGTCGAATATGAGGTTGAGAGGGTGATCGTACGGATTGGAGTCCGCGTGTAGCTGAGGCCACCATACTCGTACTGCACCACCGAAGACATCCAGGCGATCGGGCAATAGGCCACTGAGTCGCCATGTTGCATCGCCGGTCTCGACGACCGCAACGAGGGCATTTTCGCCGAGCTCGTCGTGCAGGGGTTGAGGCTGGATCCAAACGTGACCGGTCTTGGGCACGGTGGAGATGGCGACCACCGGAATCTTGCGCTCGGGGCTCAACAGAACCTCGCGAACGAAGGCTTCGACCTTCTCGGGATCGGACAGATGGAGGGGTTTGTCTGGCATCAGTTCGTCAGCGCGTCGGCCCACTAAAGTCGCCGCGCCAGGAGACGAAGACCTGTTCGAGCAAACATCAGACTTCGTATAGTACGTCCAAGTATCGTGCCAGAACATCGGAGATTGCCCCACGCACGGGTAGGGTTCCGGCTAATCCGTAAATTGGGGCCATGCCGCCTTCGGTCGCAGGCTGTGACTTGACGTGATCGACTGCTTCGCGAAGATCGGCCACGAAGCGCTCGGCGACGCCGGGCTCGGCATGCCGGAGCGTCACGCAGATGTGAATGCACGCCGGGCGGTGCAGCCCGTTGAGCGACCACCCTCGATGGGTCAGGCGGTCCATGACTCGATAGATGTCCAGTCCATCTTCGGACGCGAAGGCGATTACCCACAGGGGATCCCCTAAGACGCGAAGCTCCGAGATCCCCTCGATGCCTGCACGGATCGACGCCGCCGTCTCGAGGATGCGGCGCGTCGCGTCGCGGTACCCGTCGGCGCCCATCGACATCATCGCGGCCCAGCACGCAGCGGACAGGGCACCGGGGCGGCTGCCTGCGAACGTCGGTGACAGGTAGAGCCCTCCCGGCCAATCGGTGGTGGTGTACCACTGGTGGCGTCGCAGCTCGGGCGAGCGGTACAGGACCACCGAAGTTCCCTTGGCCGCATACCCATATTTATGGGTGTCGGCCGAAATGGACGTGACCCCCGGTAGCTGGAAGTCGAACTGGGGGACGTGATAGCCCAGCTCCCTCGCCCACGGGAGCACGAAGCCGCCGAGGCACGCATCAGTGTGGAAGCCAACGCCCCGCCGGTGGGCGAGCTGCGAGAGCTCTTCGATGGGGTCGATGACGCCGTGGGGGAACGACGGCGCCGAGCCGACCACGACCACGGTGTTGCGCCCGATCGCCCGCTTGGTGGCAGCGACGTCGGCGCGGTAGTCGGAGCCCACGGGGACCTTGATCATCTCGATCCCGAAGTAGCGGCTCGCCTTGTCGAACGCGGCGTGGGCCGTGGTGGGGACGACCATCTGCGGCTGCTTGATTCCCCGCTCTTGCCGCGCCTGGTCGCGGTAGGTCTTCATCGCGAGCATGATGCTCTCGGTACCCCCCGAGGAGACCGCCCCGCAGACCTCGTCGTCGCCGCCCACGTGGGCCGAGCCGAGCATGGCTCCGGTCATGGCGACGATCTCGGCCTCGTACTTCACCACGCTCGGCCACAGGTCGGCGTGGAGGGGGTTGGACTGCGAGCAGCGGGCGTAGACCTGGTTGAGGAAGTCGATGTGGGCGTCGTCGCCGTGGTAGACGGCGCCGGAGACGAAGCCGTCGCGCCAACGGGAGCTCTCCTCGGCCTGCAACATCTCGACCTCGGCCAGGATCTCGGCTCGGTCGCGTCCTTGGCCGGGGAGCTGGGTGTTGCGCGGCAGCCGGTCTCGGTACGGCTTGGCGCTGTGCCGCATGTCCTCGAGCATGCTGGCGTACTCGGCCTCGAGGCGGGCCTTCACGAACGGCACCCGCTTGGCGTAGTGGAACGCGGTGGAGAGCACTTGCTCGCCGCGGCGGCGCAGGGCTTGACGGGTCTTGTCGATGAGCTTCACGGGGATCTCCGTTGCTCTGCGTCGCGGTGCATCCGCGCGTAGATGGCTCGGGTGCGGCGGTAGACGACGCGGAATTCGTCGAAGTGCCGGTCGTAGACATGGCGATGCTCGGCGCGAGGGGAGAACCGAGCGGCCACACCCACGTGCTTGGGAATGGACTCCGCGTCGATGAGACCGAGGCCGAGGCTCGCGATCAATGCAGCCCCGCGCGCGTTGCATTGCAGAGGATCTTCGACCTGTTCGATGCGGCGGTCGAGCACGTCGGCGTAGATCTGGCACCACAGCGCGGAGCGTGCACCGCCACCGATGACCCGGATCGGATCGAGGCGGTGTCCCACGAACCGCTCGACCGCGCCCAGCAGCCACCGACTGTTGAGGGCGACGCCTTCGAGCACGGCGCGGAGCATGTCGGCGCGGGTGCTGGTGAGCGAGAGGTTCAAGAAGCTGGCTCGCACGGTGTGGTCTGCGATGGGGCAGCGCTCTCCGTACAGCCACGGCGTGAACATGACCCCGCCCGCGCCGGGCTGGGAGCTGCTCGCGGCGCGGTCGAGCCGGGCAAAGAAGTCATCCGGAGCATCGGGGGTCTGCAGGGCGTCGTCGGCGTGCACGAGATTGTCGCGCAGCCAGCTGAGGCACGCGCCAGCCGTCTCCTGCTCGTTGGCCACGAAGTAGCGCCCCGGTAGAGCAGACGGGAGCGAGGCCATGTTGTTGCGCAGATCGGTCTTCTTGAACGGTACGTGGCACGAAAGCCACGACGACGTGCCCAGATAGACGTGCGCCTGACCATCGGCGACCGCGCCCGAGCCCACCGCAGCCGACTGCACATCGGGGGTCCCGCCCACGACCACCGCTTCGGGGGGTAGGCCCAGCGCGCGAGCGACCTTCGGCAACAGCGGGCCCACCACGTCGGTGGCCCCACACAGCGAAGGGAGCTTGTCGCGTGTCAGCCCGGCCAACTTCAGCAGCGCAGGGTCGTAGTCCACCCGGTCGATGTCGCGATTGTCGGTGACCCAATGGAGCGCGATGGAGTCGTAGGTTGCGATCGCTCGCCCGGTGAGCCTGGAGACGAGGTAGTCCTTGGGTTCGAGAAGCTTGGCGGCGGCTTCGTATTGCTCGGGCCGCTCGTGGCGAAGGAACAAGATGTGAGACAGCGGCTCCTTGCCCACCAGGCTGGGCGCGCCTCCGGTGCGGCGGATCCAGGTCCACAGCTTGTGCGCGGCGTAGCCCTCGAGCTTGACCAGGCCACCGACCAGCTCGTCGATGTACCGGGCACCTCTGGAGTCCATCCAGATGATGGCCCGGCCCACGGCTTGGCCTTCGGCGTCCACGGGGACGGTGCCGGCCCACTGGGAGGTGACGCCCACGGCCACGACCCGCCCGGGGTCGGCCAGGCCGCGCGCGTGCAGTCGCTGGGTCGCCTCGACGATCGCCGACCACCACTGCGCGGGGTCTTGCTCGGCGCCTCCGCCCTCGGAGAGGTGCAGCGTGGTCGGTGCGGTCTCACCGCCCAGCACCGTGCCCGTGGCCGTGACGAGCGCGACCTTGGGTCCCGAAGTACCCAGGTCGATCGCGAGGATGAGGGGCTCGGCCATCGGGAGGTCGCGCAGCATACCTGTCGGTGCTGGCCGAGGGCGATGGTCGTGGGAACCGGCGGTCGGGTTCGGACGTTGTATAAATGATGATGATGGTCCCGAACGCGGCTCGGTTGTGGCTGGCAGTGGTCGTTGGGCCGGTGGCCCTGGGTTGCGCGCCAGTGGATACCCCCACCGCCGACCCCGAGGCGATGCGCCTGTCGCCGCCGGTGGTGGTCGTTGATGACCCGGAGCCGGCGTCCGAGCTCGAGCCCGACGGGACCGATGATGCCGGCGAGACCAAGGCCGCGCTGGCTCCCGAAGCCGTTGCCCAAGACCCGCAGACCGAGGTCATCACGTTCGAGGGGGCCGATGCTCCGCCGGGCCTGGCCGACCAGGTCACCGCGCCGCCCAAGCGTCCGCCCAGCCCATCGATGCTGTCGGGCATGAAGATGGCGCCCAACAAGTAGCCGCCTGGCGGCGCAATCGGACGTTGGGGCGGGCCTACCGGTGCCGACGCGCCGTGGGCGTGACGTGGGCCGTGAGGGCCGGCGAGCGGGCCTGCTAGAGTCGCCGCAATGGAGCGTTTCTTCGATCGAGTGGCGGTGGTGACCGGCTCAGGCAGCGGTATTGGCCGAGCGCTAGCACACAGCCTCGCGGCCAGGGGCTGCAACCTCGCCCTCGCCGATATCGATGCCGATGGACTGGCCGAGACGGCCCGCCAAGTCGAGGCGACGGGCCGACGGGTCACGACCCACGAGGTCGACGTCTCCGATCGCGCTCGCATGGAAGCGTTTGCGCAGCAGGTAGAGCAGGCGCACGGGCGTGCGGACATCCTCATCAACAACGCGGGCGTCACCGTCTCGGCCACGCTCGAGGAGCAGAGCCTCGACGATTTCGCGTGGGTGGTGGGCGTCAATCTGTGGGGGGTGGTGCACGGCTGCAAGATGTTCTTGCCCCTGTTGCGTCGCCAAGACGAGGCGTCGATCGTGAATCTGTCGAGCATGTTCGGGCTCATCGGGGTGCCGCGACAGACGAGCTACTGCGCCACGAAGTTCGCGGTCCGCGGCTTCAGCGAGGCCCTCGCCGTCGAGCTGGCCAAGACCTCGGTCCGGGTGATGTCGGTTCACCCGGGGGGGATCCGCACCAACATCGCCAAGTCGGCGCGATATCGCGGGGACTCGGTTCGCACCCGAGACAAGACGGTTGCGTTCTTCGAGCGCCGCGCGATGTCGCCCAGGCGTGCCGCCGAGCAGATCGTCGACGGGATCGCCCAGGGATCGGAACGGCTGCTCGTCACCCGCGAGGCGCAGGTGACCGACATGCTCAAGCGCGTCTGGCCGGAGTTGCCTTCGCGGTGGCTGGCGTGGGTGCAAGATCGCGTGCTGGGCTGATCCACGCATTCGTGACGCGGCCGACGAAGGCCCAAGCGCGCGCTGCGGGATGGATGGCGACCCCGGACTCGCAACCCGAAGGCGGTAAGTCTCCGTACGCGTGAATTCACGAATGATGAACGTCACTGCGGGTTAAGCGGAGGCGCAGGTCGGCTGAAACCGCAGCGCAACATTGAAATCTTCGTGATCACGATGACTTTCGGGTCGTCGTGTTTCATTTCGGACCGAAATCCGCCGGGCAGGTTTTTTTTCGGTGCACCTTGAACAGGCCCCTGTCTTGGGACCAATCTACGACATGTAAGACAGCGTCGCATATCGCGAGTCCGATCTGGCCTTTGGGGGAAGGCCGGTCACCAAGGGGACAACGAACACGACCGACGCGGAACAGGGGTCATGGTGAAGCTAACGCAAGCAATTGGAGCCCAGCGGCACGACGGGGGAACGCTGCTGGGAGAGCCTCCGGATTTACTGAACTTCCTCGATCCGACCGCGCCAACACGCATGGCGGATTCTCTTGCCGGCCTTCTGGCCGGGCTAGGGGTCCGGACCGCATTTGGGGTGGTGGGTGGTGGCATCGCACCGATTACGGACGCGATTAATCAATCTCCGATCAAAGTGGTCCACACGCGGCACGAGTCGGGGGCAGCCTTCGCCGCCGTCGAAGCTTCGCTGGCCAGTGGTCGGCCGGCCGTGGTGTTTGCCACGACGGGGCCGGGGATCACCAACGCACTCACGGGTCTGTTCGTTGCCCGTCGCGAGGGCGCTCGGGTCATCTTCCTCTCGGGGACGACGCCTGCGCACAAGCGAGAGCGTTGGGTGCTGCAGGAGTCTGGCCCGCATGCGTTGCTCGGCGGCCTGTACACCTCGGGTCCGCTGTTTCACTACGCAACGTCCATCGAGCACGAGGACCAGCTCGACGTGACGGTATGTCGGCTCGTCCAGGGGATGCGGCGCTCGCAGGGCTTCGTCGCTCACATCGCGGTGCCCACGAACCTGCAATCGACCGAGCTTACCCGGCGGCCGCGGATGCCCGAGGCCGACGAGCTGGACCCGGACCGGATCGTCGATCCTCGGGCCGTGGCCAAGTGTGTCGACCGGCTCGCGACAGCCCGGACGATGCTGTGGGTTGGTTATGGTGCGCGCAACAGCTCGGGCTTGGTACGCGAGCTGGCCGAGCGGCTGCAGGCTCCGGTGATGTCTACACCGCGAGCCAAGGGTGTCTTTCCCGAGGACCATCCGCTCTACGTCGGCGTGACCGGTCTGGGTGGTCACGAAGGTCCGGTGCGCGCCGTGGCGGAGCATCGGCCCGAGCACATCGTCGTGCTCGGCTCTCGGCTCGGTGAGTTCAGCTCGGGCTGGGCCACCAACCTCATCCCGACCAAGAGCTTCATCCACGTCGATATCGATCCGGAGATCCCGGGGACGGCCTACCCCGAGGTACCGACGCTCGGCATCCAGGCCGAGATCGACACGTTCCTCGGAGCGCTGCTCGAGCAGCTTCCCGAGCCAGCCGTGCGGGCGGCAACCGAGGTGCGGAGCCTGGCCAAGCCCATCGTGCCCACCGCGAAGACACTGGGTCCGGTCCGGCCTCCCGTGCTCATGGGGGCCATCCAACGGAAGATCGTCGACGAGTCCGAGGCGATCATCGTGGCCGAGGCGGGCAACTCGTTCGCCTGGACCAACCACTACCTTCGAATACCTCGGGCCGGTCGCTACCGGGCGAACATGGGCTGGGGCTCCATGGGCCACGGCGCCACGGGGGTGCTCGGGGCGGCGCTCCACCACGCCGACAAGGCCGTGGCCATCGTCGGTGACGGTGCGATGATGATGAACTGCGAGATCAGCACGGCGGTGCAGTACAAGCTGCCGGTCGTCTGGATCGTGCTCAACGACTCGCAGTACGGGATGGTCGAGCACGGGATGCGTAGCGCCGGGTACGAGCCGGTGGAGACGGCAATCCCTCGCACTGACTTCGTCGAGTTCGCACGCTCGATGGGAGCGGATGGCGTCCGCGTGGAATCGGAAGAGGCGCTGGAGGACGCGCTTCAGCAAGCGATCGACGCCGAAGGGCCCTTCGTGGTCGACGTGGTGATCGATCCCGACGTCGGCGCTCCGGTCGGCAGCCGTCTCAACAACCTGCGCGAAGAGGGCGTCGACAACGGAGGTGCGGACGAATGAAACCCGTGGGTCTTCGTTCCCTGGCGGTGTCGTTCCCCGAGCGGGTGCGCACCAATGACATGCTCCGCCGTCGTTTTCCCGAGGTGGTTGCCAAGGCCGAGCAAGCGCGTTTGGCCGAGGTGTGGTCGCCCGAGTCCGTCAAGGGTGATCGCAACGCGAGCTACGACGTGCCCTTCAGCGAGCACGTGTCCGATCCGTTTCGTGGGACCGTCGAGCGACGGGTTCTGGCGCCGGGTCAGCGTGCTCTCGACCTCGAGCTCGATGCTGCCCACAAGGCCCTCGCCGCGGCCGAGCTCGCGGTGGAGGACATCGACCTGCTGTTGATGTGCTCGTTCCAGCCCGACCAGCCGGGCATCGGCAACGCCGCCTTCCTGGCCAAGGCCCTCGGGACGCGGTGCGCCGCGTGGAACCTCGAGGCGGCCTGCACCAGCGCCACGGTGGGCTTTCAGACTGCGGCGTCGCTCATCCGAACCGGTGAGGCACGTCGGGCGTTGGTGGTGGTCTCCACGACCTACTCCCGCACCCAAGATCTCAGCGATACCTTCGGGTGGTTTCTGGGTGATGGCTGCGTTGCGTTCGTGGTCACCGAGCAGCCGGCCGGCTACGGGTACCTGGGCAGCTCGATGATCAACACCGCCAACACGTGCGGGATGTTCTGGTACAGCATCGTCCCCGATCCCGAGCGTGGGCCGTGGCTGCGGATCGAAAACCACAAGCAGGCCGGGAAGGTGCTGCGCGAGACGGCAGGGGCCAACCTGACCACGTGCGCGCACGGGGCCGCGAAGGCCGCTGGCGTGGAGTTGGGCGACATCGACTTCTTCGCCTTCAACACGCCCACCGCTTGGTATGCCCGTTTTTGTGCCGACACTCTGGGCATCGACATCGAGCGGACCATCGACAACTATCCGCGCTACGCCAACATCGGGCCGTGTCTGTGGGCGACCAACCTCCACCACGCAGCCGCCGCGGGGAAGGTCGGAGCCGACGACCTGGTGATGGTCTACTCCGTGGGTACGGTGTCGATGGCAGGCGCCATCGTCATGCGCTGGGGCGACGTGGGCATCGGCCCCATGCCGGACCCGGGCAAGCCCGAGCAGTAGAGGTCGGGACGGGCGCGGCTCGGGTGATGCCCGGGCCGCGAGGACGTCGGCCTATCGGGGTCGACGTCCGGCGTCGACCGCCTGGACGATCTGCAGCGACGACACCGTGTTGGCACCGCGCTGCGACATGATGTTCGGCAGCCACAACGACGCATCTTGGATGCGGCCGTAGGTGTTGAGCGGGAACGGGCTGCGGGCCACCACATTGAGCGTGCGAGCGATCGCGCGAGTGAGGCCGCCGAGCACTCCGGGAACCTCGATCACCGCGGCCATCGCCAGCACTGCATCACGGTGTGCCCGCATGCCGTCGTTGAGGGCCGTACGAACCTCGGGCCCGATCGGTGCGCAGTTGGAGGTGACGATCGCCATCACCGCGAAACCGGTGCCCGCGGTGCGTTCGAGCTTGGGGAACGTCGCGATCACGGTCTCCACGCGCGGAACGGTCGGCGTTTCGTGCCAGATCACGAACCCCAGGTTTTCGAGCCGGCCACAGTAGAACTCTGGCTCGTCGAAGAAGGTCTCGGAGTCGACGGACATAGGTGGGGGGTTGGGGAGCCGGGGGGCTGCCCTTGGCGCCAATGGTACGCAGTCCGGTCTAGCGGCGCTAGATCCAGCGTCAGCGTGGGGGCTGACCGCTCTGCCGACGCGCCTGTCACGCTGGGGCATTTGTTCGCGCGCTCGCTCCGATGCCGCGAGGGCGGGCCGCTGCGGCGGGATCGCCAGGGGGATCAGCCGGCCGCGAGGTGGTCGAACACGCGCGCGAACGAGACCATGCCCACCCTGGCCTGCGCCCAGTCGAATCGCTCGTTGGGCGCGTGGTACCCGTGTTCCGGCAAGCTCAGGGGTAGGAAGTGGACGGGTACGCCGAGGACATCGGCGAGGACTGGCACCGCGCCAATCGAGCCGCCCTCGCGCACGTTGACGGGTGTTCGCCCGGTCGCCTCGGTCATCCCGGCCACGATGGCGTCGTGCACGGAGCCCGCTGTCGGCCCTTGGTACGGCTCGAGATATCCGGAGACCTCGACCTCCACGTCGGGGTCCAAGGCATGGACGAAGCGGGTGAGCGCCTCGCCGAGGGCGCGGGCATCTTGGGTGGGCACGAGGCGAAAGCTGATCTTCAGCTCGGCGTGGTCGGGCACGATCGTCTTGAGACCGGCACCCATGTGTCCCCCGGCAATGCCGTGGACCTCGAAGGTCGGGCGCGCCCAGATCCGAAGCATGACCTCCAGGGGCACGTCGGTCTCGAGGCGGTGCAGATCGTGCGCGGACTTGAAGTACTCGATGTCGAAGCCCGAGCGCATGAACCCATCGAGCTCGTCCTTGCTCGGCGGTACGACGCCCTCGTGCCAAAACCGGGCGCCATCGATCGCCGTGGCGATCGCGGCCAGCTCGCGCACGGGGTTGCGCGCGGCTCCGCCGACGAGGCCGGAGTGCGCGTGCTTGCCCGCGGTCCTCAGCCGGATCATGGCCTGCAGCGATCCGCGGAGACCGGTCGAGATCGCCGGCTGGGCGTCGCTGGGCCAGATCGTGTCGGAGACGATCACCGCGTCGCAGGCGAGCTGCTCACGTCGGGCCTGCACGACCTCGGCGAAGTTGGGGCTGCCGATCTCTTCTTCGGTCTCCCACAGCACGCTGATGTCGATCGGGAGCCCGGCTTCGTGCGCCCAGCTGGCCGCTCGCAACGCGCACAGCCCAGGACCCTTGTCGTCGGTGGTACCGCGGCCCTTGTAGATCCAGTCGCGGTCGGGGTGGGCCTCGACCTCCATCTTGAAGGGATCGGCCTGCTGCCAGCGCTCGGGATCGGCGGGTTGGACGTCGAGGTGGTTGTAGACGACGATGCGCGCCACCGGATCGGGGTGCGCAAAGCGACCGAGCACCGATGGAGTGCCGCTGCACTCGACGATCTCGGCGCTGGCTCCGGCCGCCGCCATGATCTCCCTGGCGGCCTCGGCTCCGGCCACGATGGGCGCGTCGTCGGTCTTGCCCGGGCTGATCGTCGGATGTTCGACCAGGGTCCGCAGGTTCTCGCGAAACCACGGTTCCGACCCGTCCACGCGATCCTTCAGTCCCTCGAGCTTGTGTCCGCCCATGTTTTCTCCTTGCGAACTACGTTCGCAGGTTGATGAGCGCTTACCATTGGTCCACGCTCGATGCCAGGAATGCACGAGGTTCGCCCCCATCCCGACCGCCGCTCCTCCCAACCGTGGGGCCGTGTGGGCCCGTTCGCGGTGGATTGGGGCCGCGGTGGTATCGGGAGAACACTGGGGTGGGCGATCGCCCTAGGGCTCGTCGCGGGGTGTGGAGGAGGAACCGCGGAGGCCCGACGGGATGGGCCGGAGGCCGTGGTCGCGGCGGCGCAGGTCCAGCCGCGCTCGGGTACCGCCTTGCCCAGCTCGCGCGCGGGTGGTGATCGCGTGGGTCGGTCCGCGCCCGAGTGGGGGGCGGTCGAGTGGACCGACGGCGAGTCCAGGACGTCGGCCGACCTGCGGGGACAGGTGGTGCTCGTCCGCTTCTGGACCGACACGTGCCCGTTTTGCCGGGCCACCGCACCCGCGCTGGCGCAGCTGGACCAGGACTACCGGGAAAAGGGCGTCACGGTCGTTGGGATGTTCCACCCCAAACCACGTGGCTCGTCACGCACGCCAACGCAGGTGGCCGAGGTGGCCACGCAGTGGGGATGGCAGTTCCCCGTCGCGCTGGATCCCGAGTGGAATGTGCTCGATGCG
>JAHZJA010000420.1 GCA_022601155.1 Deltaproteobacteria bacterium
CATGAGGGGGCCTGCGCCGGCTCCGCTGCGCCGCCAGGGCGCCCGCAACGGCGGGGTGACGCTGGCCCGGCAAGGTGCTACACACGCTCGGCTTCGCATTCGCCACGGGACTGCTCACATGTCGCGATCCGTCTGGTCTACCGCCCTCGTCTCCCTTCTGCACTTTGGTCTGGCCTTCGGTCTGGTCTCTACCTCGGGCTGTATCGGCAAGCGTCGACCGCAGGCCGAGGACGAAACCACACAGCGCAAGCAGGACTCCAGTGAACTCGCTCGGTTGATCCAGCCCGACGACGTCGACGGGTCCTTCGACGACCAGATCGAGGGCGACCGCATCCGCGCGCTGTACGACGAGCGCGACCCGTCCGAGGGCGCCGCCCTGCCGCTGGTGACCATCGTCGAGTACAGCGACTTCGAGTGCCCCTTCTGCTCGCGCTTGGCCAACACGCTGCACAACGTGGCCCGCGAGTATCCCAAGGACGTCAAGCTCGTCTTCAAGCAGTTCCCGCTGCCGATGCACCGCAACGCCGAGCCGGCCGCCCGTGCCTCGCTGGCCGCCCATGCCCAGGGCAAGTTCTGGGACATGCACAACGAGATGTTCTTCAACCAGAAGAAGCTCGGAGGCGACCAGCTCGAGGGCTATGCGGTCAAGCTGGGGCTCGACATAGACAAGTGGAAGGCCGACTTCGCCAGCCCGGCGATCCGCGACCATGTGGCGGAGGAGCTGGCGACGGGCCGAGCCCTCGAGATCACGAGCACGCCCACGTTCTTCATCAACGGCAAGTTCTTCAAGGGCGCCCAGCCGCCCGAGCAGGTCAAGGCGCTCATCGACGCGGAGATCCTCGCGGCGCAGAAGCTGCTCAAGGCCGGGGTCAAGCGCGAGGAGCTGTACGCCCGGTTCCTGCACAAGGCGCCCGCCCTGGCGGCACCGGATGCGGCACCCGAGGCCAAGGCCGACATCCCGGGCCTGGCCAAGCCGGCCGAGGCCGACCCCGACCACAAGTACGGCGAGGCCAGCCGGGTGCCCAACTATGCGGTTCCAGTGGGCGCGGGGACCCCGATCAAGGGCCCGGCCGATGCATTGGTCACCATTGTCGAGTTCGGTGCCTTCGACTGCGAGACCTGCCGCAAGGTGCAGCCCACGCTCCAGAAGCTGATGGCCAAGTACCCCAAGGACGTGCGGCTCGTGTTCCGGCAGCTGCCCGAGGGCAACCCCGCTCGCCGCCTGGCTCAGGTCGCCCTCGCCGCCCACAAGCAAGGCAAGTTCTGGGAGGCCCACGACAAGCTGATGGCGCTCGAGGGCGAGCTGACCGTCGAGGTCGCCAACACCCTGGCCGCCGAGCTGAAGGTCGACCTCGAGAAGTTTCAGAACGACCTGCGTGACCGCGCCGAGGGCGGGCCGATGCGCATGATCGCCCAAGACATCGCCACCATCGACGTGTTTCGCGGCGAGGCACCCGCTCCGCTGTTCTTCGTCAATGGTCGCTACCTCGACGAGCTGCCCAGCCTGGCCGACTTCGACAAGCTGGTCGTCGAGGAGAAGGCCAAGGCCGAGCAGTTCATGAAGACCAAGGGCGTCGCCGACAAGGCTTCGCTCTACGAAGCAATGCTGAAGACCTGGCGCGGCTACGACCGCACCCAGAACATCGTCGCTCCGTAGGACGCCGCCGTCGGCCCCCCCACGCCCGTCGGGGGCCGCACCGCGCGGCCTCTGGCCAGGGCGCGTCGGGGTTGTCGGGGTGATGACCGCCCCGCGAGACCGTGGCTCCGCCCGGCGCAGCCACGGCGACGACGCACACCGACAGCGAGACGAAGACGCGACCGGTCTCGGTCCAACGGCGAGAACCGCCGCGCCCTCCTCGTGGCTGGCCGCGGTCCAACGGCGAGGACCGCCGCGGCGCGATGCCGCCGCGTCTCGATTCGCTCAGCAGGAGCACGAGAGACGAGGACGCGATCGGCCTCGGTCCAAGGGCTGTGACCGACCACGCCCTCGTCGTGGCAGGCCGCGGTCCAAGGGCAAGGACCGCCGCGGCGCCATGCAGTCGCGCCTCGAATCGCTCCGCAGGAGCACAAATGACGAGGACGTGGCCGGCCTCGGTCCAAGGGCGGTGACCGACCACGCCCTCGTCGGGGTTGGCCGCGGTCCAAGGGCGAGGACCGCCGCGCGACGCTGTCGCGGGTCGAGCCGATCAAGCAGGCGGTGGCTGATCGTCGTGAACCTGCACCTCGACCTCGCGGCCCCCCTCGGGCAGCTCGGTGATCACGACCTCGATCTCGCCCTCGACGCCCTTGGCTCGCAGGTCGTCGATGATCTCCTGACGCAGGACCTCGGGGTCCTTGTCGTCGTGCTCCTCCTGCGGCAGAGGCTCGGTCGCCGGATCGAGACTGGTCACATGGATCTGGGTCCCGGCCAAGTAGGGGTACTCCGCCTGGAGCTCGTCGACGATCTCCTCTTCGGTCGGCAGGTCCGCCCCCCACAGATCCACGGTGACGGTCGCGTTGCTGTCTTCGGAGGACTTTTGGACGGCCGCCTTGGCCTGCGCCACCTCCCCCTGGCCTTCGAGGTGCTGGACCAGATTCCCCATCTCGGTGGAGTTGGCGTGGTCGGCGGGGACCGTCAGCTCCACACGAACGCCCGCCAGGGCCATGTCACCGTCGCGGGTTTCCACGGTCGGGGTCGCAGAGTCGTCGGCCTGCCCCGCGCAGCCCATCGGGACCAGGAGCAGCGGGATGGCGGCAAGGGTGAGGAAGGTGCGGCGCGTGTCCATCGTGTGGCTGTCTACGGAGCAGCATGGCGATGGTGACAACGAAATGCGCCGTCACCACTTGCTCGTCGCGGACGAAGCCGCGACGCCCGTTTCATGCCACGGGCAGCCGGTAGTGGCGCTGGAAGATTTCGAGATTCAGCAGCGCCCACAGCAGCTTTTCGTGGTTGTGGCGGCCGCCCACGTGGTCGTCGAGGAGCCGATTGATCTCGCGTGGCTCGTAGAACTCGCGGGTCAGGGAGTCCGAGCCCGTGAGGTGATCGCGCAGATATCCGGCGAGGCTGGTCCGAAACCACTCGTTGACCGGAACCCGGAACCCCACCTTGGGACGCTCGATGATCTCCTGGGGCAGCAGCTCCTGCACCGCGCGACGCAGCAGCCACTTCCCGGTCGTCCCCTGGACGCGATGGTCGTCGGGCAGCCGTGACGCGAACGCGATGAACTCGTGGTCCATGAACGGCATCCGCGCCTCGATCGATGCCCCCATCGTCATCCGATTGCCGCGCTCGAGCAGGTTGTCGGGCAACCAGGACGTCTGATCGAAGCACAGGATCCGGCGCAGCGCCGAGCGGGTGTCGGTGGGCGGGATGCTCACCTCCTCGCGCGGCGGCCGGGGCCTCGCGTCGATGCGCGTCAGATGATCGCGCTCGGCGGGAGTCAGCGCGCCAAACCACCGCGGCCAGCGCTCGGCGACATCGGCGATTCCGATGGTCGACGCCAGAGTCTTGGCGCGACGATGTCGATAGGGAAGCCGATCGATGAGCGGTCGCACCAGCCTGTGGTGGATCCGCCGTGGCATCACCCGGTTGTAGGACGCGGCGTAGCGCTCGGCCCAGTGCTTGGGATAGCCAGCCAGCACCTCGTCGGAGCCCTCGCCCGTCAGCACCATCTTCACCGTCTTGCCCGCCTCCAGCGCGAGCAAGTGGATCGGGAGGTCGGCCGTCTCCGACACGGGGGCGTCGCGAAACTGGACCACCGTCGGCAGGTGATCCATCAGCGTCTCGGGCCGCACCACCAGCGGCGTGTGGTTGGTGCCGAAGTGGTCGGCCACCGTCTTGGCGTGGTCGAGCTCGCTGTACTCCTGCTCGGGGAACCCGATGGAGAAGGTGTTGACCGGGTGATCGCAGTGCCGCGCCATCAGACCGACGATCACCGACGAGTCGATTCCTCCGGACAAGAACGCCCCAAAGGGAACGTCGCTCACCAGTCGCGCCTTGACGGCGTCTTCGACCTGGTCGAGCAGCGCGGCGGCGGGGTCGGCCGGGGGCGCCACGTCGGGTCGCGGCAGAGCGTCGGGCGGGGTGTAGTAGCGGGTGATCTGGAGCCGACCGTCTTCCCAGATCGCGTACGAGCCCGGCGGAAGCTTGACGATCCCTTCGAACAACGTGTCGGGCCCGGGGACGTAGCGGTAGACCAGATAGTCGAGCACCGAGCGCATATCCATGCGCGGCTTCAGCTGACCGTGGGCGAGCAGCGCCTTGATCTCGGAGCCGAACAGCACACCATCACCGACACGAGCGGTGAACACGGGCTTTTGGCCGAACCGGTCGCGGGCCAGCAACACCCGCTGCCGCCGACCGTCCCACAGGGCCATTCCGAACATTCCCCGCATGCGGTCGAGGACGGCGGGGCCCCACACCGCGTATCCCTTGAGCACCACCTCGGTGTCGCAATCGGTGGTGAACGTCTCGCCGGCCGCGACGAGCTCCGTTCGCAGCTCGCGGAAGTTGTAGATCTCACCGTTGAACGTGAGCGCGAGGTCGCGCGCGCGGTCGACGATGGGCTGGTGGCCACCCTCGGGATCGATGATCGCCAAGCGTCGATGGGCAAAGGCCACGTCCCACACGCCGTTGCGGGTCTGGGTGCGAAAGAACCCCTCCCCGTCCGGGCCACGGTGCGCGATGGCCTTGGCCATGGCCGACAGTCGAGCGTCCTCTACCGCGCCACCGCTCGCGCCAATGATCCATCCTGCAAAGCCACACATATTCGGGCCCGCAAGACTCCCACCTGCACCCTGGCACGGCAAGCGAGACCTCGTCGTGTGCAAGCTCCGCCGATTTGGGTTTGCCCCGGCCCCCCACGAGGGTAAAACGACGAGGAGGCGCGCCGATCCTCCTGCCGTCGTGCATGCGAGCCCGAGGCTCGCGGTGACTGCCCCACCTGGGGTTGCCCACGTCGACGGCTCGGTGCCCGGAGTGTTGCCACCGATGCGCATCGCCTACCTGACCACCGCGTATCCCTCGGTGAGTCACACCTTCATTCGTCGCGAACTGCTCGAACTCGAACGCCAGACGGGCGAGGTCGCACGGTTCGCCATCCGCGACTCCCCGTACGACATCGTCGATCCCGACGACCAGCGCGAGGACGCCAAGACCTTCCGGGTGCTCAACCAACCGATAGCCCGCTGGGCGCGAGCGCTCATCGGCGAGGGCCTGCGCCGCCCGCTGTCGGCGGCCAAGGGCCTGCGCACGGCGTGGAACCTGGGCATGAACAGCGAGCGGGGTCTTCCCCGCCACGTCGTCTACTTCGCCGAGGCGCTGCTGCTGCTCGAGGAGATGAAGCGCCAGGACATCGACCATGTCCACGTGCACTTCGGCACCAACCCCGCCGCGGTCGCTCAGATCATGCGGGTGATGGGCGGACCCACCTACTCGTTCACGGTGCACGGTCCCGACGAGCTCGACTCACCCAAGGGCTACTCGCTCGGCCCCAAGATCGCCGACTCGGCCTTCGTGGTCGCGATCACCGATTTTTGTGCGGGGCAGCTGAGGCGGTGGGTAGGGCACGATCACTGGCACAAGATCCAGGTCGTGCACTGCACCGTGGGCGACGAGTTCTTCGCCGAGGCTCGCCCGGTAGACCCCGCGAGCAAGGCCCTGTGCTGTGTGGGGCGCCTGTCCGCGCAAAAGGGCCAGCTGCTGCTCGTCGAGGCCTTCGCCGACGCCATCGATCGTGGCGTCGACGCCGAGCTGGTGCTGGCGGGCGACGGCGACATGCGAGCCGAGATCGAGGCCTACGCGGCCAAGCGCGGCGTCTCCGACCGCCTTCGCATCACGGGTTGGATCTCGGGCGATCAGGTCCGCGCCGAGATCCTGGCCTCGCGCGCGCTGGTCTTGCCCAGCTTCGCCGAGGGCCTGCCGATGGTGATCATGGAGGCGTTCGCGCTGCAGCGCCCCGTGCTCAGCACCTATATCGCCGGGATCCCCGAGCTGGTGGTCGACGGTGAGAACGGCTGGCTCATCCCCTCGGGCTCGGCATCACGCATCTGCGACGCCATCGTGGAGCTGATGAAGACGCCGGTCGACAAGCTCGACCAGATGGGTCGGCACGGGTGCGAGGCCGTCAAGCGTCAGCACTACACGCCCACCGAGACGACCAAGCTCGTCGAACAGATCCGGCGCGTCGTCGAACAGCAGCGCTGAGCAAGGCCGCCCTCATGTTCTCGGTCGTCATCCCCGCCTACAACGAATCCACCGTGATCGAGCGGTGCCTGCGGGCAATGCTGCAGGACGCGAAGCCGGGTGAGTTCGAGATCGTCGTGGTGCCCAACGGCTGCTCCGACGACACGGCCGACCGCGCGCGAGCGTTCGGCGAGATGGTGAAGGTCGTCGAGACCCCGGTGGGCTCCAAGAGCGGCGCCCTCAACCTGGGAGACGAGCACGCCACGGGTTTTCCGCGGATGTACATCGACGCGGACATCGTCGTCACCACCGAGGCCCTGCGCGACATCGCGGGCATGCTCGGCGACGACTCCCCCGTGCTGGTCGCCGCCCCCCGGGCCATCATCGCGTTCGAAGATCGCCCGTGGCAGGTCCGCTCGTTCTGCAAGGTCTGGACGAGCCTGCCCTACTTTACCGAGGGCATGATCGGCTCGGGCTTCTACGCGTTCTCGCGCAAGGGTCGGGAGCGCTTCGACCGGTTCCCCGAGATCATCGCCGACGACGGCTTCGCCCGACTCCAGGCCGCCCCACACGAGCGGCGCACCTCCTCGCGCTCCTCGTTCACGATCTCACCGCCCACGACCTTGCGCGCCATCGCCAACGTGATGGTGCGGGTTCGCGCGGGCAACTACGAGCTTCGCGAGAAGTTCCCAGCGCTGTTCGACAACGAGACGACCAGCGCGAGTCGATCGCTGCAGATCATCGCCACCCAGCCTGGGCTGTGGTTCCACGCGCCCATCTACTTGGGGGTGATGCTCTACTCCAAGCTTCTCGCCCACCGAAAACTGCAGCGCAAGCAACAATCGATGTGGGAGCGGGACGAGACCGCCCGCCAGATCTGAGGCGATGGCGACCTCCGATCTCGCCGATGCCCTGGGTCGCCGACCCGGCCAGCCCCAAAAGCGCGTGCTCGCCATCTCGAGCAGCGGCGGGCACTTCACCCAGCTGATGCGGCTGTCGGTCGCCCTGAGCGGGCACGACGTCACCTGGGTGACGACCAACGAGGGCTACCGCGACAAGGCACCTCCCGGCTCGTTTCACGCGGTGCGAGACGCTTCGCTGTGGGACAAGAAGGGGCTGGTCGTGATGCTGGCCCAGATCACCAAGCTCGTCCTCACCCTCCGCCCCGACGTCGTGCTGTCGACGGGTGCGGCCCCGGGGTACTTCGCCATCCGGGTGGGCAACGCCGTGGGAGCGCGCTCGGTGTGGGTGGACAGCATCGCCAACGCCGAGCAAATGTCGCTGTCGGGGCAGAGGGTCGGGCGCTACGCCGACCTGTGGCTCACCCAGTGGGAACACCTGGCACAGCCCGACGGGCCTCACTACTGCGGGAGCGTGCTGTGAAGCTGTTCGTCACGGTGGGGACCCAGCTGCCCTTCGATCGCATGGTGGAGGCGGTGGACCGGTGGGCGGCCGACCGCGAGGTCGAGGTGTTCGCCCAGACCGGCCCCGCGCAGTACCAGCCCCGGAACATCCGTCATCAGGACTTCGTCGACCCGGCGACGTTCGACCGCGAGTACGCCAGCGCCGACCTGGTGGTCGCCCACGCCGGCATGGGCTCGATCTTCACCGCCCTCGAGCTCCACAAGCCGCTCATCATCATGCCGCGGCTGGCCAGGTTCAAAGAGCACCGCAACGACCACCAGCGGGCCACGGCCGACCGCTTCCGCCAGACCCCCGGGATTCACATCGCCGACGACGAAGCCGGCCTGTTGGGGCTGCTGAGCAACCTGCAGGCGCTGACTGGCCCTCAGGGCGAGTTCTCACCCGACGCTCAGCCACGACTGTTGCAGGCCATCTCCGAGTTCGTGGAGGACCAGCAGCGGCCCCGTCGACGCACCCGGCTGTGGCGCACCCTCCGTGGCGTCCGCTGACGCCAGGCCATGGATCAGGCCTTGGTGGGCATCGCCATCGCGTGAGCCTCGCAACGGCGGGGCTCGGGTACGGTCATGGGCGAACCTGCGCACCGCGGGTGCGTGAGCCACGTGGGCGGACAACCACCGGTCAAGTCGCCTATGCTTCGGTCGATGTCGGACGCTGGCGATTCCAAGGCGCAGGTGAACACCAAGGCTGCCTCTGACGATGTGCTCCTCCGCGAGGAGATCCACGAAGAATGGGAGCAGTACTACCTGACGCCCGAGATGGATCGCTTCTACGACAAGGCGTTCGCGGAGATTGCCCGTCGTCTGCACGCACCGCCGGGAGCGAAGCTTCTCGACGCGGGGTGCGGGTACTGCTTCCACGCCGTTCGTCTCGCGCGGCACGGGTTCGCGGTGACGGGGGCCGACTTCTCCGAGGCGGCGTTGGAGCAAGCCCGGGGATACCTCGCCAAGGTCGGCATGGCCGACCAGCTCGAGCTCGAGCAGGCCAACCTCCTCGACATGCCCTACGAGGACGGCACCTGGCCCTACGTCAACTGCTGGGGGGTGCTGATGCACATTCCCCACATCGAGCAGGCGCTGCGCGAGCTGGCTCGGGTCACCGCGCCCGGCGGCAAGCTGGTCATCATGGAGAACAACGCCCGCTCGCTGCACGTGTCGGCATGGGACCCCGTGCTGCGCGGGATCAAGGGCCTGATCGGGCGCTCCCGTCCCACGCGCCAGCGAACCCCCCGCGGCGTGGAGATGTGGTTCGAGAAGCCTGGCGGCGAGATGCTCGTGCGGATGACCGACATCGACTTCATGACCCGCTTCCTCGAGCAGCAGGGCATGACCCTCGAGGATCGCTTTGCCGGCCAGCTCACCGAGATCTACACCTCGGTTCCGGGCAAGCCGATCAAGCGAGCCATCCAGACGGTCAACGAGCTGTGGGTCGACCACGTGGGTTGGGCTCAGCCCGCGATGGGCAACATCTGCATCTACCGCAAGGCCTGAGCGACCGGCGACGCGCCTGACCGGCCGGCGAACTACGCCAGGCCGGCAGGCATCGACGCCCAGTCCAAGGGTCGCTGTCGCCAAACGCAACAACCGCACGAGCACGGACGAGGTCCGTCCGCTCGCACGGTTTTACGGGTGGTGTGGCGTGGGGGAGACGAGCTGCAGGCCGCTGGCCTCGCGCTCGTCGCCGCTCAAATCTTGACGCCGCGGCCGCGCATGTCGGCCAGCACGACCTCGATGCCGCGCTTGTCGATGACGCGCATCCCTGCTGCCGAGAGCTTGAGCCTCACCCAACGGTTCTCGTTGGGGACCCAGTACCGCTTCGAATGCAGGTTGGGAATCAATCGCTTCTTGGTGCGAATGTGCGAGTGCGAAACATTCATCCCGACGATGGGACGCTTTCCGGTGACCATGCAAACCTGGGCCATGACATTCGCTCCTGAGCGGGTGCGGACCATGGCGCGGGCGCGCCGGGGTGTCAAGGGGCCGAAGCCCTCGCGATCGGCGCGGATCCGCAGACGCGCCGATGCAGTTCAGTGCGGCGTCGTCTAGGGGTCGTCGGTGGCGACGATCTCGC
>JAHZJA010000421.1 GCA_022601155.1 Deltaproteobacteria bacterium
AGCTTGGCCTCGATCTTCCGCTCTGTGCCGCCCAGCCGCTCTTTTTCCTCGTCAGCCTGAGTCTGCAGCGCCACCAACGAGTCGTTCATGACCGCGATCCGACTCTCGGCCTCGGCCACGCCCGCCTTGAGCTTGTCGATCTCCTCGGATCGAGCCGCTGCAAGTCGTCGGGTGGTGTCGATCTCCCGCTGCGTCGCGCTGAGCTCCCGGGCCGTCTTGACCTGGTTGAGCTTTTGCTTGCTCTGACGGATGAGATCTTCTTCGTCCCCGAGTTGCTGCTCTTGCGAGTGCTGGAACGTGCGAGTCTGATCACACTTGTCCCGTTCCGCGTCCAACATGACGCGGAGCTTGTCGAGGTCGTCGTCCAGCTCCTTGATGCGACGCGGGATCAGATCGAGCCTTCGCTCGAGTCGGCCGAGTTGGCGATCCTGCTTCTGGAGCTGATGGAGCGCAGCGATCTGCGGATTCATGGGCTGACTTGGGTAAAAATGTGGGCCCACCTGGGCTCGAACCAGGGACCAGCCGGTTATGAGCCGGCCGCTCTAACCGACTGAGCTATAGGCCCATCGGGCAGCGTTGGCCTGGACCATAGGGATCGGGCGGTTGGGCGTCAAATCCCGCGGACAACGCAGGGCCCGTAATTCGCGGAATGCGCACGCACGGCCGCGCACGGGGGGGTGGGTGCCCGAGGGGGCGGCCGCTCGGGGTGGTCGGGGCGGTCTGGCGTCCCGGGCCGGAGGCGACGTGGTGCGGCCGCAATCGAAGCCCCATCGAGCGGACCAGCGTGGGCCGGTTTGGTCGGGGATGTCGGGTGGTGGGTCGCGTGGTTGGTTGGCCGACGTCGACGGTGGTGGGGCGGGGCGAAAGGCAGCGGCGACATGCCGAACGCCGTCATCGACGAGCTGTCGCGGCCGCGCCGTTCAGATCGCTGCGAGGGGCAAAAGACAGCGTCGGCGAGCAACATCGAGTGTGCTAGAACGCCGCCCCGCAGGCGATGTCCCGGCTGGTGACGCGCATGCTCCCTCGGGTTCATCTTCTACTTCTCACACTCGCATTCCCCCAAGGAGGGTTCCCCAATGAAGGGTCTCTCGCGCCGCACTTTGGCGCACCTGTACATCGTCGTTCCCGTGCTCGTCTTCGCTGCGCTGGCCTCGGGCTCTGCCCTCGCCGCGGGCCTCGACGCATTCGCTCCTGCTGCCGCCGCTGCCCCGCCGCCCGCGGCCGAACCGGGCCTCATGGCCTGGGTCAGCGAGCATCTGTCTGGCCCCGCTCTGAAGATCGGTGGCGCAGTCCTTTTCTTCATCGTGGGGTGGGTCGCCGCGAAGGCGATTTCCTACGGTGTCTTCACGCTGCTGAGCAAGACCGAGCTCGACAACAAGCTCGCCCAACGCCTCGGCATCAACCTTCTGCTCAAGGAAGGTCAGACCGACGGCGAAGGTGGCACGGTCGAGCGCTTCGTCGCGAAGGTCGTCTACGGCCTGCTGATGCTGCTGGTGCTCGTCGGGGTGCTGCAGATCGCTGGCTTCACGCAGGTGGCCGGTCCGCTCGAGCGGTTGGTCGATACGGTGGTGCA
Organism: Deltaproteobacteria bacterium; assembly: GCA_022601155.1. GTDB lineage: Bacteria > Myxococcota_A > Polyangia > Nannocystales > Nannocystaceae > Paraliomyxa. Next base: position 1,574 of record JAHZJA010000421.1, read on the forward strand.
GGCGCTCCCGCGCGTTGCCAAGGCCGGGATCATCCTGCTGGTGGCCTACGTCGCCGGTCGCATCCTCAAGCTGGTCGTCGGCGGTGCCCTCGACTCTCTGGGTGTCGACTCCCGGTTCGCTCAGCTGACCGAGTCGGCCGAGGACGACGCGCAAGACAGCCCCCGCCGCTTCTCGCAGGTGGCTGGCTCCGTGCTGTTCTGGCTGCTCATCGTCTTTGGTCTCGCGGGTGCCCTCGAGGCCCTGGAGATCGAGCCGCTGGCCGCTCCGCTGCGCAATGCCATCGATAAGATCGTCGGCTTGCTCCCGTCGCTCGGTATCGCCGCACTGCTGGTGTTCGTCGGCTATGCCATCGGTCGCATCCTGCGGGTGGTCGTTCGCAACGTGCTCCAGGGGCTGGGCTTCGATCGTCTCATCGAGCGTGTCGGACTCGCCAAGGTCACGGGCAACAGCTCCGCGAGTGACGTCGTCGGCCTCGCGCTGATGGTCTTCATCGTGGTGCAGGCGACCATCGCCGCGCTCAACGAGCTCGGCCTCGAGACGCTGGCCGGCCCGCTCACCAACATGGTGGCGAAGTTCTGGAACATGCTTCCCGCGCTGGCTGTCTCGATCGTCATCGTCGCGGTGGGTGTGTTCGTGGGTGGCTTGCTGCGACGCCTCGTCGGCAGCGCGCTGCGCAACCTGGGCTTCGATCGCCTGATGGAGCGCATGGGCTTCGGCAAGATCTCCGAGCGTGAAGATCGCCTCGGTGAGTTCTCCGAGATGGTCGCCTTCGCCGTGCAGGTGGGGGTGGTGCTGTTGGCGGTCGCGCAGGCGCTCGACAACCTCCAGCTCGACACCTGGGCCGTCTACGTCAACACCTTCCTCGCCTACATCCTCAAGAATGTGGCGGTGGCGATGGCGGTGGTGCTGGTTGGCTTCATCATCGGCGGCTACGTCCGCGACTTGATTCAGTCGCGCCAGGGCGACACCGAGATGGGTCGCTGGATCTCCGAGTTCGCACGCTACGTGGTGCTCGTGTTCGCGTTCACCATGGCGGTTCGCCAGCTCGACGTGGCCGAGGACTTCGTCCTGATGACCTTTGGGTTGCTCTTCGGCGCCCTGTGCCTCGCAATGGCGTTGGCCTTTGGTCTGGGATCCCGTGACGTCGCCGGCGACATCGTCAAGCGTCGCTACGACGCCGCACGAGCCAAGTCCGGCAACAAGCCCGGTGGTGGCGGTCCGATCGCGGGCCTGTCCAAGCCCCCCGGTCCCAAGCCGCCGACCGCCACCACGGGTGGGGGCCTCAAGCCGCCGACCGCGTAGCCAATGTGTACCCTCGTCGTCGCGACCCAGGTGTGGGAGACCACCCCGTTGGTCGTGGCCGCCAATCGGGATGAGCAGCTTGCTCGCCCCGCGGCCCCGCCCCACCACTGGGCCCGCGACGAGGTCACCATCTTCGCCCCGCGCGATCTTCAGGCCGGAGGAACCTGGCTGGGGATGCGCGGGGCGACTGCGTTCGTGGGGATCACCAATCGCTTCACGGGCCAGGGCAGCCCTCCCGGTCCACGGTCGCGAGGGGAGCTGGTCGTCGATGCGCTCGAGGCCGACGACGTGGAGACCGCGGCGCAGCGAATCGCCGCGCTCGATCCGGCCCAGCACGCGCCCTTCCACCTGGTCATCGCCGATCGTACGGCGGCGCACCTGGTGTGGAACGACGGGCAGCAGCACCACCACGAGCGGCTGCCCCCAGGGCTCCATGTGATCAGCGAGCGGAGCCGTGGGGCTGCGCCCACCGGCCGCGACGGGCTGCTCCGGAGGCGCCTCGACGAGTTCGATTCGGTCCAAGAGCCATCGATTGCGCAGTGGAGGACGTGGATGTCCGAGCACGCCGCGTCGCCGCTCGAGGGGCCCTGCGTTCACGCCGATGCCCAAGGGTATGGGACGCGGTGTTCGACGATCGTCCGGCTGCCGAGGGCGCCCGGCCTTCCGCAGTGGCTGCATGCCGATGGCCGGCCCTGCGTGACGCCCTACGAAGATCTCTCGGCGGCCGCCTTCGCGCCCTCGGCCACCGACACGTCGACCTGATCGGCGTGCACGTGCGTGCACGCTGGCCTCCGGCTGCGCATGCCGTTGCCGGGTCGAGCCCGTTTCACTCCGTCTGGCGGTGAGGGGCCCGCTACCCCGAAGATCGTGCGGCTATTCCCAGGCGGTGATCCGACGCATGCCGATGGAGCCACGAGGCATCCAGATGCGGGGGTCCGGCGTCTGCCAGCGCGATGAGACACCACTACACGACTGGATTGATCCTCGGTTCGTTCGCCATCTTCACCGGGTGCGCTGGGCGGCAAGATGCAGCGGTGGGCCCGATGGACGACGAGGCGCCCTACGACAGCGCGCCCTCGGAAGTGGAAGAGCCGATCGCGGGGGATGGGTCGGCGAGCGCGAGTACGCCGACCGACGCGGAGCTCGGCGACGATGATGTGGCTGAGCCTGGGGCGCCGGGCAGTGACCCTGGGGGACCCTCGCCGTCGGGTCTGGCCGCGGAGTCGGAGTCCACCGAGCCGAGCTCTGCGGCTGACGACGGGGACGGGGACGCACCCTCGGCTTCGGCCGAGCCCGAGGCCGCAGACGTCGTGGCGGCCCTGGTGGCGATACCCGACGCGAACATCTCGGTGGGAGCGGCGGAGACCAGCGGGTTGCGGCTACAGGAGCTGGCCTGCCGCGCGGACAATCGGCCGTTGTTCGGATCGATGGCGTTGCTGGCGAGCATCGGAGAGCAAAAACGTGCCATCGATCGCTGCGCGCCCAAGGGAGGGGCAGTGGTGCTGGCGTGGAGCTTCCGGGATGGGAAGGCGCGCGACGTCGAGGTGCAGCGTGCGTCATCCAAGCGCACGGGCGAGTGCGTAGCCAAGGCCATGCGGAAGGTGCAGGCCCCGTTCGCGGCCCGGTGCGCAGTGGTGGTGCTTGCGGGCGACGCCGAGGGAGCGGACGAGGCCCTGGCCGAGCTGCGGGCAGCAGCGCAGCCGTAGGGCCACAGCGGTGGCGTCGACCACGGTGGGGTCGAAGACATCGTCTGCCTTCGAACCCGCCGTGTCACGCCGCTAATGTCCACGCTAGGTCGTCTGCAGTGGCGGGGTCGCGTCGAGCAGCTCGGTGACGCGTTGGTGGAGGTCGGAGGCACAGACGGACTCCGGCGGGACGGGGGTTCCACACCGCAGCTGCACACGCGCCCGAAATCGCCGGGGCAGGGTCTTCATCGCCGGACCGTAGCGGCGGCTGAACATGCTGCCCCACAGACCGTGGAGGGCCATCGGGATCACGGGCACGGGAGTCGTCGCCACGATGCGCTCCACACCACGACGGAACTCGTTCATCTGACCGGTGTGGGTGATCTTCCCCTCGGGAAAGATGCACAGCAGCTCACCTGCGGCCAGCGTCTCGGCGACGCGCTCGAAGGCGCGGTCGTAGATCTCGGCATCCACGTGGCGCGGCGCGATGGGGATGGCGCCCACGGTGCGGAACAGCCAGTGCAACCCCGGGGTCCGGAAGATTCGATGGTCCATCACGAAGCGAACCGGACGGCGCGAGGCGGCCCCGATCAGCAGGGCATCGACGAAGCTGATGTGGTTGCAGACCAACACGGCCCCACCGTGCTGTGGCAGACGCTCGATTCCAGGCGCCCTGAACCGATACATCACGCGAACGATGCCGCTGATGACCAGCCGTACGGTGCGATCGGGGAGCTTGGTGTAGGCGACCACTGCGACGATGGCGTTGGCGATCATCAGCACCGCGAGGATGCCCACCGCCGACAAGCCGAGCGCGGTCAGGCCGATGGCGACGACCGAGGACACCACCACGAACAGCGCGTTGACCACGTTGTTGGCGGCGATGATCCGCGAGCGGAGTCGGGGCTCGGCACGCTGCTGAATGATGGCGTTGAGCGGCACGATGAACAGACCACTGCCCAGTCCCAGACCCATCAGGTCGATCCATACGGTGACGTCGACGGCGGCGGGGCCCACCGTGTTCTCGGGGGTGGGCAGGCCCGCCAGCGTCCACGCCAGGTGCAGGCCGAAGCCGCTGCTGAGCAGCGCACCCACGGCGACCAGCCCCAGCTCGATGCCTCCTCGGCATACGCGCTCGCACACCACCGATCCGGCTGCGATACCGATGGAGAAGCACACCAGCAAGGCGGTGACGACAGTGGGCGTGCCGCCCAACACTTCCGCGCCCACCGCAGGCAGCAGGGCGAGCAGCATCGCGCCGTACAGCCAAAACCACGAGTTGCCGAGGATGGCATCGAACCCATGGCGGTCGCGTCGGGCGAGGCGGAGTACGTCGAGGGTCGGCCGCCAGACGGACAGGCGAACGACGGTCGCACGGTCGGCCGATGGTGCAGGGGGAATGGCCCGCGCACAGGCCCAGCCCGCCACCGCGATCGCGAGCAACACCGTGGCGATCGAGGCAGGACCATGGCTCATCGTCAGGCCGCCCAACACCGTGCCCACCATGATGGCGACGAACGTGCCCAGCTGGACCCACCCGTTGCCGCTGACCAGCTCGTTGGGGCGCAGGTGCTGCGGCAAGATCGCGTACTTGACCGGGCCAAAGAACGCCGACTGCGCCCCTGCGAGCGTGAGCGTCAGCAGCAGCAGGGGCAGGCTTCGAGTCCACAGAC
>JAHZJA010000422.1 GCA_022601155.1 Deltaproteobacteria bacterium
CCACAACGCCGTCAGCGGCAGCTGCCTGGCGAGGCTGCGCTTCGAAGGCGCATCGGGTCATGCGTCGAGGAGCGAAAACACTGCCACAGCGGTCGGGGGCGGTGTTATGGCGCGTGGAAAACCGCCAGAGTCGAGGCTAGCGAAGGGCACGTGCGGGGACGCGGGCCGACTACTGGACCGGAGCGGGTTCGACGGGCAGCTCGTCGTCGGCACACTCGCCCGCACCCACGTAGTCGGGATCGCAGGGATCGGTGATCTCCTGGACTTCGGCCCCATCGGCGGCGGGCGCAGCCTCGGTGGCGCCCTCCACCGCCTGCTTGTCGCCCTTGGTCCACGTGGCCTCGATCTCGCTGAGCAAGGAGCCCTGTCCGACGATCTCGTTGTTGATCTTGCGCTCGACCGTCACGGGGTAGCCCCCGGAGGCAGAGAACGAGGCCTCCACCTCCTGCTTGACGAGAAACTTCTGCTCGCCGCGCTTGGCCTCGATCTCGGCCACGAAGCCCAGCTGCGCCAGGTCCTCGCCGGCATCGTTGCGGGCCAGCCCCTTGAGCGTGCCCGTGTTCGTGGATGACACCACGTTCTCGTCGGGCTCCTTGTTGCTTGCGTCCCAGCTCTCGCCGTCTTTGATCGGTTGCTCGGGGACCCGAACGAAGCCAGCCGTCAGCGCGCTGCCGATCATCGAGATCATGTTCTTGATCTCGGGCGGAGCGTTCTGTGGGGCCTCGGGCTCGTTGCTCACGCTGCCGTGCGCATCGAGGTTGAAGCGTAGCTCCATGCCGTTGAGGGAGCCCGCCGCCTCGGGGTTCATGCCCGTCATCGCAGCCGGGATGCCGTCGGGAAGCCGCAGGTCGAGCTCGATCCCCTGGACCGTCGCGCGAACGAGCTGCGCACCGTCCTCGGATTTGGCGGACACGACCAGCGCAACGTCGAAGTCGAGCACCGTCACCACATCCCCCATGGGCGTCTGGGCCGAGTTCCGCATGCGAACGTGGCCGTCGTACTGCTGCCCCGGCGTGAGGTCGTAGCGCAGCGATACCCCCGCCTCGGGGACGGCGACGTCGGTGAGCTGCGGCTTCTTGGTACAGCCACCGGGCAGCACGAGCGCGGTAGCCAGCAGGAGCGACGAAGCCAGGGTCGAGCGGAGCATTGAGAGGGTTTTATGCCAGCGCCGCGGCGGCCGTCCACTGCGGAGGGACACCCGCATCACAGCGCCGAACGACGTCACGTAGGGCACCGCGCATCGCGGAATGGGCCCCGCTCCGTGGGGGTATGCCCAACACGAATGACACGCCGCTCGATGCTCAGCCTGTTCACCTCCGTCCTGGCCGCGGGCACCGTAGCCGTCGTCTGCGGCAGTCTCGACCCATCCACCGCGACCGCGAAGCCGCCGCAGGCCACCGTCGAGCTCGAGCCTTCAACCCTGCCATCGCCGCCCGTCTCGCCCTCTGCTTCGGTGGCTGAGCATGCCCTTGCCGAGGGTCACCGTCACCTCCACGACAACCCAGGCCTCGCCGCGTGGCACTTCGGCGAGGCCTGCACAGACGGACTCGGTGAAGGATGTACGAGGCTCGCCTCGATCGTACACCGTGGCGACGTCATCCCCCGCGACCCGGTGCGAGTGCGGCGACTGCTGCGAAGGGGATGCGCCCAGGGAGACCTCAATGCGTGCGGCTGGGTGGACTGACCTGGGCGCCGAGTCGGCAAACCACGCACACCACCACCCCTCGGTTCACCATGCGCGATCGATGGCCTCCAGCCCGTAGGCCTCCGCGGCACGCCGCCCGAAGGCTCTCGCCATGGGGCCATGCCATGTCGGCCGCGGTCGTCCAACGCCCCCGCGACCCGGATCGAGATCGGCAGGAGCCGACGCCATGCCTCAGCCCGACGTTGCCGCGAACAAGTAGTCGAGCGCGAGGTTGGTCATCGCCCGTACCCCCAGCGGCAGCGCGCCCTCATCGGCGAAGAACAGCGGCGAGTGATTGGCCGCCGCTTCCGATGCGGGCGTGCCCTGGGGGACGATGCCGAGGAAGAAGAACATCCCGGGGATCTGCTGCTGATAGAAGGAAAAATCCTCCGCGCCCAGCACCAGGGTCCGCTCGCGCAGGTGACCGGGGCCGGCCACACGGTCGAGCGTGGGCCGCATGCGCTCGACCAGCGTGGGGTCATTGTTGGTCACCGGGTACCCCCGGCTGATCTCGACGGTGGCGGTCGCTCCCGCCGCCTCCGCGAGATGGGTCGCCGTGCGTTCGATGCGACGATGGATCTCCTGCTGGACCTCGGGATCGAACGTGCGAATGGTGCCGATCAACTCGACCTCATCGGGGATGATGTTGGAGCGCAGTCCACCGTGAATGGCCCCCACCGTGATCACCGACGGCGTCTTGGTGGTGTCGAGCTGGCGGCTCACCACCGTCTGTAGCGCGAGCACCAGCTGCGCGGAGACGGTGATCGGGTCGACACCGCGCCACGGGTAGGCGCCATGGGTCTGGCGACCGCGAACCACGATGCGAAAGCTGTCGGCGCTGGCCATGGCCGGCCCCGCCCGATAGAGGATGTCGCCGACGGGCTCGGTGACCACGTGAAGGCCGAAGATCGCCTCGGGCACGGGGTCGGCCAGCGCTCCCTCGGCCACCATCAGCTCCGCGCCGCCCTCCTCCCCCTCCGGTGCTCCCTCCTCGGCCGGCTGGAACACCAGCTTGACGGTTCCGGGAATTCGCTCGCGCAGCTTGGGCAGCAGCTCGGCCACCCCCATCGCGATCGCCATGTGCATGTCGTGCCCGCATGCGTGCATGACCGGCGTGTCCTTGCCCCGCCAGGGCGCGGTGGCCTTGGACGCAAACGGAAGATCGACCTGCTCGCGCACGGGCAACGCGTCCATCTCCGCCCGAAGCGCCACCACGGGGCCCGGGCGACCTCCCTCGAGCACGGCGACGAGCCCGGTGTAGGCAACATCGGTGCGGACCGTCCAGCCGTGGCGACGCAGATGCTCGGCGATCACCTTGGCCGTGCGGCGCTCGCGATTGCCCAGCTCCGGGTGCTGGTGAAGATCACGGCGATAGCCCACCACGGCGGGCTCGAGCTGTGCGACCAGGCGATCGACCTCAGCGGCGAGCGGATTGACGCCCACCGTCGACGGCAGCGTCGTCGACGGCGGCGGAGTGTTCGGCACGGCAGGAGCCTCGGCGGCCACATCGGGGGTGGGTGCAGCAGGCGGCGTCGCCACCGATGCGGGACGACAGCCGAGCACACCAAACGCAACGAACCAAGCCAGCGGGAGGGCACGCATCGCGCCCAGCATACGGGACCGTGCGCCGATGGTGGCCACCCCGGCCGCGAGGGTGCGTTCAGGCGTAGCCGGCCACGGATACCGGGGCACAAAGCCGCTGGAACACTCCGAGCAGCTTGGGCTCCAGCGCCGTGTAGCCTCCCGACTCCAGGGTCTCCCAGTTGTGCGAGATCCAGCTATCCATCGCCTCGCCGAGGCTCAACGACATGGCCACCAGCAGACCGATGGGGAGATCGTCACGCACCGCCCCGGCGCGCTGGCCAGCCTCGAGCAGTCGCTGGATCGGCACGCGCGCTTCATCGAAGACCTCGCGCACCCCGGGCGGCGCCTCTCCCAGCGAACGCATCAATCCCCGGGCCAGCTCGGCACGCCGTGGGTCGCGACCGAGATAGGCAGCTACGCGCTCCCCTGCCATGATGCACTGCGCCCAAAACCCATCGGGTGAATCGGTCTCGTCGACCTCGCCGACTGCCTCGAGTACCCCCGAGAACGCTCGCCGCACTACCGTCAGATAGAGATCGGCTTTGTCGTCGAAGTAGTAGTACATCGCGCCCTTGCTGACCCCCGCGTGCTCGATGACGCGGTTGTACGAAGCACGCGAGTACCCGTGGGCGGCAAACTCTTGCTCCGCAGCGTCGAGAATCCCGTCGCGCTTGACGGCATCGAGACGCTCGAAACGAGGACGCGGCATGAAGAGGGGATGCTAGAGCACCCGTCGGTTCGATTCCACACCCAGATCGGCGCATTGGACGATCCCCGACACGTCCGTCCTGGATTCATCGTACGCCCAACGAGACTGTGACTTTGCGAATCCGCCCATCGCCGGCTCGGGCCTCGCCCTCCGACCCACCGACGGGTTCGCGGACAACACCCGCCGCCCCGGGCACACGCATGCCCGGTGGCGCGGTTGCCAGGCTGGAGGCTCAATAGATGTCGAAGACCTCATCCCAACCGTCATCGATGCAATCCTGCCAGCCCCACCCATCGTAGTAGTCGTGGAGACCGTCGACGACATGCGGGGGCAGGTCATCCGAGGGATCCTCGTCGTCGATCCAACAGACCACCTCGTCGTTGTTCTGCGGCTCGATGAAGCAGAACTTGCGCAGAGGGCCCGGATAGTCCACCTCGACGATGTTCGCCGCGTGGTAGAAGACCTTCTTGTAGCCCAAGCACCAGTGGATGTTGCGGTAGTAGCCGCAGCCGAACACCATCTTCCAGCTTGGGATGCCGTTGTCCTCGCAGGCGTCGCAGAAGTCGTCCGCGAAGTCTCCGCACATGTACTCGCCTTCGACCCATTCGTTCTCGCAGACCTCGATGCCATCGATGATCTCGCAGGTCTCGGTATAGGTGAGGTCGCACGCAACCTCGTCGGAGTTGCTCGGCGCGACGATCCCTTGCGGGTCGCCTGCAACGCACTCGCAGACCGCATCATCGTCGAGCACGCAGACCGGCTCGGCATTGGGCCCGGAGTTCCCTCCCGAGTTGCCCGCTCCCGGGCCTGCCCCGTTGCCCCCATCGACGGGGCTCTGCGAGAAGCGATCGTCGGAGCCTTCATCTTGTACCGAGCTGTCACAAGCGGTGGCGAGACCAAAGGCCAAGAGGCTGCCGAGGCCGAGGCGAACGGACCAGTCGAGTTTTTTCTGAATGAGGGAGGTGGTCATGATGTGCCCCTCTCAACGCAAGTCGCATGCCACGATCGACTCCGGCAGGAACCCAGTGATTTGTCTTCCCGTACTTCGTGCGATGACCGAGTCGAGCAACCTCGATTGAGCACTTTGCCCACAGGCTGCACTTGGTGAGCAAGCGGTCGTTCGAGCCCGAATTCGGGCTTTGAGATTTTCGATGCAACCGTCGGCGCGGGTGCGGTGAAGTACTCGAACGGACCCTCTTTTCCTTCAGCCAGTCGCGGACACGACCGGCAGAGATCGGCGTCCCGACACATCATCGGGTAGCGTCGCGCGGACGTGGGGCGGCAGGTCGTCGACCTCCGCCGCCGCCTCGGCCAGCAAGCGCCGACGCAGCTGCAGATACCGGGCGGTACCCACATCCGCGCGTACCAGCTTGTCGCTCCCCGCCACGGGGACCCGCGGCGTCATCGTGCGCACGATCGGAAGATCTTGGCGCCGTTGCACATAGTCCCACTCGAAGCGGACGACGAGCCAAGCCAGTAGCTTCCCCAGGCCGGGGATCTTGACGATCTCGTTGTAGTACCGCGCGTATCGCCAGGTGGTGGTCTCGTCGATGGGGCAGTCGGCGACGACGAGCACGAGGCGATCGGTCAGATGCAGCAGGGTGAGGCTGGGCGCGACGAACTGCGCCCGAAACCCGAACGAACGACCGGGCTCGCCGTCGTCCGGCCGCAGCACGGCCTGGAGGTGGATGCGCTCACCCTCCACGGTCGCCTCGATGGGATCGACCCGCGTGGCCTTGCGCGAAAAGATGTTGCCGTGGACGAAGGGCCCGTGGTGCAGGTCGAAGTTGGACTCGATGGCGCGGACGTAGTGTGTGGGCCACTCCATCGACGACCCGGCGGCGTATCGCGTGTGCGTGGGCAGCTCGGGAAACCACGGCACGGGGGGAAGCGCATCCACATTGCCCGTCGCAGGAGCTGCGCCCCACCACAGCCACACCAGGCCATGCGCCTCCCGTACGGGAAACACGTCGACCTCGAGGCCGTGGGGGATGTGCGCGTCGTGACCCTCGCAGGGCATGCGGGTGCACCGACCATCACCGTCGAAGCGGAAGCCGTGGTACGGACACTCGATTTCGTCACCCCGGACACGACCACGACTGAGCGCCACTCCCCGATGCGGACAGCGATCTCGCATGCAGCGAAGCCGCCCGTCTTGGCCGCGAAACAACACCAATCGCAGGCCCATGCGCTGAAGACCGTGCGGCCGGCGCCGCACCACGCTCGACTCCTCGATCGGGTACCATTTATTGGGAATCATTTTACTTTTCCTGAATCAGACCGAAAGTTGGACCGATGGTCTAAATCATACGCCCGCGACTCCAGGGGTCAAGCGGATTTCTGATCGCACCCAGCGGTGGCCGACCGGCCGGTTACGATGGGGTGGGGATGCAACGACCGCACGAGGAACGAGCAAGGGCATGGGGAGGGCTGGCGCTCGTCGTCGCGACCGCGTGCTCGGTGGGAACGGGAGCCGATTCCACTTTCGGTGCGGCGAGCGTGGGGCCCGGCTCCAACCCCTCGTCGACCGAGGCGGGCGATGGAAGCGGCGACGATGCGTCGGGCGACGACACGGGTGGCTCGGCGACCTCGGTGGGCCCCCCCGCCGACACCGACCAGCCACCGCCGCCACCCGGGGCCGAGGTCTGCAACGGCATCGACGACGATGGCGACGGACAGATCGACGAGGACCAACCGACCGTCACCTGCGGCGTGGGCTCGTGCGAGGTCACCGTGGCCTCGTGCGAGGGCGGTGTGATGCA
>JAHZJA010000423.1 GCA_022601155.1 Deltaproteobacteria bacterium
CCACACGGCGGAGGGGACTTGGCACGCATCGGCATCGAGATCGGAGCACGACGGATCGGGGTCGGGATCGGGGTCGGGATCGGGGTCGGGATCGGGGTCGGGGTCGGGTTCGGGTTCGGGATCGGGCCCGGGCCCGGAGGGCGGCGCGGCCCCCATCATCGAGCACAGAGCGGTACCGGCCGTGCTGCCCGCTCTCGCGGTTCCGTCGCGACAGTCGAAATCGGGGAGCCGCCAGTCGGGCTGGGCGGCCCAGCTGCCACTGTCACGGCGCTCGATGTCCCTGTCGTGATCGCGCTGATAGGCGATCCAGCCATCACCGTAGCCGTACCAGTAGCGCTCCCCCGCTCCGAAGCCGTTGGCCACATACGACAGCACGACGGCCGGGAGGTTGCCCGAGTCCGTGGCGAGGTCGTTGCAGCGGTCCTGCAAGTCGGTCGGGAGCTCGGCGCACGGAGTGTGATGGGGGCCGTAGGGGGTGAGCTGGATCTCGCGGGATTGCGGCGGGTTGGGTGGCGCGCTGACCGATGCATCGGTGCATGTCGTGGTGCAGCGGGGCGCCGCGCTGCCCGGATCGAGCCAGCTCCACATCCGCGCCATCGTGAGCCCGACGTAGTTGATGCCGTACTCGCCATCGTGCATGCATGCGTCGCCATTGGCACACGGGGTGCTGGCGTCGTCGTTGGTCCGCAGATATCGGGGCAGCCAGCGCACCCCTGTGGAATCGTCGCTGTCGTAGTGGTAGCGCGTCCACGCGAAGTCGTTGGCGGGACCACAGCCGTTGGGGTCGTCCATACATTGGCCACGACCGGGCTGGCGCTGCTCGAGGGTTCCGTCGGCTCCGCAGACGAACTCGCCTTCGCCCCCCGCCCAGGTGTAGTCGCTGAGGATGTAGAACGCCTCCCCATCGACCGACCACTCCTCGAAGCCTCGGATCTCCTGGTGACCGCCGTCGTTCTTGACGTAGTAGAAGAACACGTCGCCATTGGCCGACTGGGTGGTGTGGTGCGTGGCGGGGATGATCCCTCGCCCACCGCGGAACTGAGAGCGGCTGTGGTCGCCCTCGCACAGGTTGTGCGGCACGACATAGTCGAGCATGTCCACGGCTGCGCCCGGCTGCGCCGCGTAGGGTGAAAGATGCCAGGTCTCGCCTGAGACCACCCCCGCCTCGCGGTCGATCCGTGCGTGGGACAGCGCCCGCCAGCGCCCGTCTTGACGGGTCGCCAGTGCGACCCAGCCCTCGTGGTCGCGCAAGGCATCGCCCAGCGTGAGCTCCATGCGAACCGGTTGCGCGAACGTCGTGCCCGATGGGCCAACCTCGAACACCGGGCCCAGCGAGCCGTCGCGGGACTCCTGGCGCTCCACCGTGATCTCGACCGGATCGGTCAGCGCGCCCGGCGGAATCTCCAGTCGAAGCTGCTGGCCCGGCTCGCCACAGTCGAGCGTACCGCCGCTGGGCCCCACCTCGGCGCGACACAGCGTCGGGTCCTCATCGTGCGGTGGGGGCGGCTCGTCTCCCGTGAACAGCCCACATGCCCCGAGCGCGAGCCCGAGGCTGGAGCCGATGGACAGAATGAACAGCCGCTGGTCTTCGAACGCTCGATGCACATCGATGGAGAGTCGGCTCGATGGCCATCGGGTGATGCGAAGGGCGGGGGACTTCGCTATCGAACGCAGAACGTCGGTCGGGTCGCGCTGGGCACGTCATCGACCCGCGGGTTGCTCCTCGGTGGGCTGGCTATGGCGTCTCCCGAATCCAGATGAGCAGCGCGTTGCCCCAGTGCTGCGCATAGGTGTCGGGCCACGAGTTGCCATCGAGGTCGAGGGTGCTGCTGCATACCCCGGTGAGGAACCCTTCGATGGGATCGTTGTCCAAGCGCATGTGAACGGGGAAGTTGGCCGGGTACCCGAAGGAGTCGAGGACCATGTTCTCCATCGCGGTGATGTTGCCGTATTCCTCTCCGGAGAGGATTCGGCCCTCACCACAATCGAGCATCATGTCGACGTCGGTGCAGACCTGGGTCGGTTGGTCGTTGGGTTCGAACCAAGTCGAGACGGTGGATGCGTTGGGAACGGACTTGTACCAGGCGACCCGAGTGGACAGGTCGGCGCCCGCCGCCAGCTCGAACCGAGCGAGCGTGCCCGGCATTGCGAGGGCGCTGAATCGGTCGAGTCCGTGCGAAGCGAGCGGTCCGTTGACGACCAGCTCGGGGGTTGTCACCTGCTCGGGGTTGAGCTCCAGGCCCGTCCACCCCTCGGGCTCGCCAGGGCCCGCTTGGTGAGCGGTGGTCGGGTTGACCTTGGCCATCAATGTCCAGCCACCGCCCTCGGTCTCCATGTCGCACCAGGTGTCCAGCATCCTGCCGTCGGGGGCGATGCGGTAGGTCGCGCTTGCAGCCTTCGGCTCGACGCTCAGGATATGGGCGCAGCTTCGGGCGACGCTGCAATCGGAGAGGCATCCATCGGTCGAGTCGTCGTTGGTGTCGTCGCAGCCCTCGTCCTGCTCGACGAGGCCGTCGCCGCAGACCGCACCGGGCTCACCACTGGTAGATTCTTCGCCGCTCGACGCCTCGGAGTCGCCCGTGGACTCGGCACCGAGCGTGGTCCCGGGGTCGGAGCTGCTGGAGTCTTCGACCGAGGCCGTTGTCTCCGTTCCGCCGTCGTCCAACGCCGGACGCTGCACGTCGAGGGGGCCGCAGCCCATCGCAGTGACGAGCGCCGTGGCCATGGGTAGGAGACGAAGTGGTTGGATTGTGCTCGGTGTAGTCATGTTCGAGGAGTGCTGGACCGGCCCTCGCGGAGGAGGTTGCTACGCGCCCCCGGGTCGCTCATCAGCGTGTCGGGGGGGCAGATACCTACCTCGGAGGGTTTTCTTCAGCCCGCCCGAGCTTTGTCGTGGACACCCGTGTTCCCGCTCGAGTTCGACACCGGTGGGCGGCGGCGGGGCGCAGGGGCGCACCGTCTCTCGCGAAGCTCGCAGCACCAGGGGCGTCGGCGAGCTCGGCTCAGTCGTGCGGGTGAGACTCTAGCCAGTGCTCGATCTCGTCGACGAGCATGTCGAGCTTCTCGTCCCGGGCCGTGGTGCAGGCATCGGCGGCCAGCGTTCGTGCCCGGGCCCGATCGGCGTGGGGCGCCTCGCCGCCCCATGTCGCCCGGGCGAGGAGGAACGCCGCGTTCACCCGGAGGTCCGCGGGCGCGTCGTCGCGTTGGGCTCGGCTCCACGCCGTCTCCAGCATCGGCTTCGCCTCGGCGACCCGATCGAGCGCGAGCAGGGCGCTCGCGAGCCGAGCCTGCGTCTTGGCGGTCTCCAGATGGTCGGCACCACGCGCTCGTGTGTTGAGGTCGAGGACGATCCCGAACTCCTCGGCGGCTCGAGCATGCTGGCCGAGACTCACCAGGGTTTCGGCCAGGTTGTTGCGCGCCACCAGCAGGTATTCGTGGTCGGGACCGAGGGCATCGGTCCACTGCACGATCACGCGCTGCAGCATCGCGACGGCCTGGTCGTGCTCCCCCTGCTCGGAGAGGAACGCGGCAATGTTGGCCCGCATCTTGATCGTCTGCGGGTGCTCGACACCCAAGGCATCCTCCCACAACCCGAGCACGGCCCTGGCCTCGACGAGCGCCTCGTCCAATCTTCCCTGCAGCTTGAGGACGACGGAGAGGTTGCCTCGCCAACGCCCTGCGGTCACCAGGTCGGGTACGGGGAATTGCTCATGCAGTGAGAGTGCCTCGCGGAGGCGAGCCTCGGCTTCATCCAGTCGTCCGAGGTCGGCGAGGAGGATGCTTTGGTTGCTCCGCACGTTGGCGAGATGCTTCGGGCTGCGGCTCCCACGCTCGGCTGTCGTGAGGTAGTGGAGCCCTTCCTCCGGCCGCCCCAGACGGTGTCCCACCACGAGCATGAGGTCGGTCGAGGCCTCGGCCATCGTTTCCCACTGTCGCCAGCGCGTTGCCGAAGCCAGCGCGCTGGAGAACGCGGCCTTGGATGCCTCGTAGTCGCCGAGCTGATCGAACGCGGCGCCTCGCTGCATCGCGACCTGTGTGCGAATCGGCCCGTAGACCGTGCCCTCTAGAAGTGCCTCCGCCTCGGTCACGGCCTCGAGCGCCGCCGGGTACCGCCCCGCCCGACGAAGGCTTCCGGCGCGGGCGAGCTGATGTCGAGCCGCATCGACCGCGTCGACCTGGTCGGCCGGGGGTGGCTCGACCTCGGCGGCCAGCGCCTCGAGATCCGAGCACCGAGTCAGGGACGGCAGGCCGCGCATCAGCGCGTGGGCTCGCAAAACCACTCCGGGGTGGCTTCGTGCCTCGGCCAGCACGTCGACGGTGGCCCGCAGCTCCATCGCCACCTGTCGTAGACATCCCATTCGGAGGTCCAGCTGCTGCGTGGGCTGGTCACCGCGAACCGTTGCCTCGCACGCACCCCCGTAGACCGACATCCACTCGCGCGCGTACCCGTCGAGCGTCTGCGATGTCTTGGTCCACACGCGCGCGGCGTATGGCTGGCTGACCCCCGTCATCGCCGACTCGACCTCGTCGCGTCGAGCGTCGTCCCAGATCCCGGCGAGCTGCTCGGCGGCGCCGGTACACGCTTGCACCGTGTCGCGCGACCAGGGCGACACGGAGAGGGCCCCGAGGCCCAGCACTCCCACACCCATCAGGCCAACCCACGTGCCGACGCGCCGCGCGGGTCTTGGGGACAACGCGGCGAGCAGCGCCTCCACCGAGGGCCAGCGCGCGTCGGGTTCGACCTGCAGTCCCCTCGCCAGCGCCTGCTCGACTCGAACGGGGAGTGTGGCCGACACGCGCTGTGCACCGCGCAGCATGAGCGCACTCAGCTCCGTGGGTGAAGCACCGACCTTCGGCAGCTCCCCGAACAGGGCCTCGAACAGGGCCATGCAGAAGCTGTACTGATCGCTGCGCTCGTCGCATGCTTCGCCGCGGCGCTGTTCGGGTGCCATGTATCGCGGCGTGCCCACGATCGTTCCCGCTCGGGTGATCGTCGAGCCTGCGGTCGAGCTCGCGTCGTCGGTGGTGGTGCCGATCGAAGGCTCGTGTGCATCCACGAGTCGAACCAGGCCGAAATCGAGGACCTTCACTGCCCCGTCCTCGCCCCGCATGATGTTGTGGGGCTTGAGGTCGCGGTGGACCAGGCCAGCACGGTGCGCTGCGGCGAGGCCCCGACCGGCCTGGACGTAGACGTCGAGGACGGTGGACCAGTCGTGCTCGCTCTTCGCCCAAACGTCCAGGCTCTGTCCCCGGATCAACTCCATGGCCAAGAAGAGCCTGCCGTCCGCCTCTCCAACCTCGTACACGGGAACCACGTTGGGGTGGGAGAGGCGCGCCAACGCCTGGGCCTCGCGCTCGAAGCGAATGCGATGCGCCGTGTTGGCACCGTGGCCATCCACCATGATCTTGATGGCCACCTTTCGATCGAGTTCGTCGTCGTAGGCGGCCAGTACCGATCCCATCGCGCCATGCCCGATCGGTTCGAGTACGGTGAAACGTCCGAGCTTGGCGGGGTGCTCGTCGGCGTGGAACGGGTCCCACGCGTTCGTGTTTCGCTGATCCTCGGCGGCGACCTCTTGTAGCGTGAGGCACCGGGGGTCGACCGAATCGGCGTCGGGAGTCGCCACGGTGACCGGCGCTCCATCGTCGTGCGTCGGATTCATCGATCCCTGTGCACCAGAAGATACCGCGATACAGGGTCCACGACACAGCCGTAAACGGGACGTCAACATTTGCGAGATCGAGCATCGCCGCCGAACTGGCGGGAACCACGAGGACACTCCACGTCGACGGCCGCAGGTGGATACTCGCGTTGGCTGGACATCGACCGACTACAATCGTGACGGTCTCCTTCGGTGAGTGCGTTCCATCTGCTCCGTCGGCACGGCGGTGAGATGGACGGCGGCCGCCACGTCGGGGCTGGCCCCCGTGCCGCTGGCTCAGTCTGGGAGTTCATCCCGAACCTGAGCCGCCCAGGTTCGTAGCCCCATCATCGTTGAAGCCGCCAGCTCGGGCGACTCGGCTTGCGCGGTCACCAGTGCGCGCAGCTTGTCGGTACCGCGCTTGAGCCGCGTGTATGCGGTCTGCTTGGGCGTGCCGAGGAGTTGGGCGATCTCGGTACCGTTGAGATTCTCGAAGTAGTGCAGCTCGAGCACGATCTGCTGGTCGAGGGGCAGCTGTCGCAGTGCGCGGACGAGCAGCCTGCCCTCCTGTTGGATCGCGATCATCGAGGTGACCGAGCGGGGGTGGTCCACTTGTTCGCCCACACAGGTGTTGGCAAAGTCGTCGACCTCTCGGCTTCGCTTGGCCTTCGTGCGAAAGTACAGCCGCAGCGTGTTCATGGCGCACGAGATCAAGAACGACCGAAAGGCCCCCGAGTCTCGCATCCGCTCCCGAGCCCGGGTACACGCCAGCATGGTCTCGGAGACGAGCTCGGCGACGTCGTCGGGGTTGCTCACCCGGTTCTGGAAGAAACGAGTGAGCAGCCCGAGGTAACGCTTGAGGAGGATCTGCCCCGAGGGGACATGTCCGTCTCTCCACGCCTCGAGCAGTTCCCAGTCCTCCATGGGCCTGCGATGCTATCAGAGCAGGATTGTGTGACCCGCGGGCGGTCCCCGAGTCGGAGGTCGCGGTGCGCTTGTGCCGATCAACCCGGATGAGGTGCTGGACGAGAATCGGTGTCGACGCCATGGTCACTCCGCCTCGCGCGCGAGTCTGTCGCTCAACGCCACGACCTCCGGATGCGTGGCTCCCAGGGCCTCGGCCAAGATGGTCAGCGCTGCCGTCGACTCGGCCTCGGCCTCGTCGTCCTTGCCTTGCGTCCGGAGCAATCCGGCCACCGCGGCCCTCGATTCGGCGACCTGCGGGTGGTGAGGACCGAGCAGGCGCTCGCGGAGTGATGCAGCCGCGCGAATCTGCACCTCGGCGTCGGAGTGCCGCCGTAGATCCACCAAAGTGGCGGCCAGACTGGCGCGTAGGTCGGCGACCAGCAGCGACTCGAGTGCATCCTGGCGTTCGAGCACGGCCAGCGCGGTCCGCAGCTCCTGCTCGGCCGTCGCGGGCTGGCCTTCCCCGCGGAGAATGAGCGCGAGCACGCGTCGCGCTCGCGCCAGCTGTCGAGGCTGGCCATCAAACCCACCCTCGACGAGCGGCCAGTAGTGCAGCGCCTCGCTTCGTCGATGCTGATCGACGCCCAACAGGTGCATCAATCGACGCGCGGCGACGGCCATCTCGATCGGCCGCTCGAGCTCCGTGGCGAGCCCCATCGCCCGAGTCAGCACGACCTCCGAGGCCTCGAACTCACCGAGCGCACCGAGCACCGCGGCGTCTTCGAGGTCCAGCTCCATCATCGCGAGGGGGTAGTCCGTGCTCTCGAGTGTGCGTCGGGCTCGGTCGATCGCGTCTCGGCCCGACTCGGGTCGCCCCGCGCGTCGAAGGTGGCGGGCCCGGGTCACCGCGCGTCGGGCCTGCTCCACGGCGGCACGCTCGCCCGGCGCCGGGGGGGCGGGGGCGGACGGCAGCGCCTCCAGGTCGGCACACTGCGCCAGCGGCCGCAGGCCCGCCGTCACCTCGTGTGCCCGCCGGACGACCTCGCCTTCATCCGGCTGTGCGAGCAGGTCGACCACCATCCCGAGGTCCTCGACCGCCCGGTCCAAGCATGCCGTGCGTAGCTCGAGCATCTGAGGTGACTGCTCGTTGCGCAGGGTCGTGGTGCAGGCCTCCGTGTGCATCGTCGCCCAGGCCTCCGCGTACGCATCGAGCGTGTTCCGAGACCGTGTCCAGGCGTCGCCAGCGAATGCCTTGCCGCTGCCGAGCATCGCGGCGCGCACCTGCTCGCTGCGGGTGTCGTCCCAGATCCCAGCCAGGTGTTGCTGTGCCCCCGTGCACGAGTCGGGCGTCGTCGGCCACACGTGGCTGGCTGCGATCGCGCCCGCGAGCAGCCCACCCATGCCCGCCAGGGCCCACGGCCACCGTCGGCGATGCACCTGCCGCAGTGGCAGCGCTGCCAGCAGGTCGTCCATCGATGGCCACCGATCGGCAGGATCGTTCTCGAGCCCACGCAGGACCGCGTCGCGGACCGTCTTGGGCACCGCAGGTATCGTGATGGCTCTTCGGCGGATCGCCTCCCGCAGATCATCGGGAGACTGGGCGACCGAAGGGCGAGTCCCGGTCAGCGCCTCGAGCAGCGAGACACAGAAGCTGTACTGATCGCTGGCCTTCCCTGCGACCTCGCCTCGGTGCTGCTCGGGCGACATGTACGCGGGGGTGCCCATGATCGTCCCCGGGCGAGTGAGAGTGTCTCCCGGGTTCGTCGGTACGCCCGGGCTGGGTTTGGGTCGAGGAGCGCCGCGGTTGCCTTCGTCGATGCGCGCGAGCCCGA
The DNA here is from genome assembly GCA_022601155.1 of Deltaproteobacteria bacterium. Taxonomy (GTDB): domain Bacteria; phylum Myxococcota_A; class Polyangia; order Nannocystales; family Nannocystaceae; genus Paraliomyxa. Next base: position 8,381 of record JAHZJA010000423.1, read on the forward strand.
AGTCGAGGACCTTCACGACCCCGTCTTCACTGCGCATCATGTTGCTGGGCTTGAGATCACGATGGACGAGGCCGGAGCGGTGTGCGGCCGCCAGCCCCCGACCGACCTGGACGAAGGCGTCGAGCACCTGCCGCCAGTCGGGCCGGGTGTCCAACCAACGGTCGAGGCTGACACCCTGGATGAACTCCATGGCGAGGAATAGCTGCTGTGCGTTGGTCTCTCCCACCGCGTAGACGGCGACGACGTTGGGGTGAGAGAGCCGAGCGAGCGCCTGGGCCTCCCGCCGGAGTCTCAGGCGGATGTCGTCATCGAGCAGCGGGTCGTCCAGGACGATCTTGATGGCGATCTTTCGGTCGAGTTGGTCGTCGTACGCAGCGTAGACACGCCCCATGCCGCCGTCGCCGATGTGCTCGAGGATGAGGAATCGGCCGATGCGGGTCGCCCCCTTGCCAGCGAACAGCAGCTCCTGGACCTTTTGCTCGATCTCGTCGTTGGTGGGAGCGGACGCCCGCACCGTCGTCGCACCCTCGAAGCCGGTCTCGATGTGCTCGCTATCCACAGTCCGCACTCTCGACGACGGGTGGCTCTTCGACCCAGACTGCGACGTCGCTCTCGCACGCCATCGCGTGGTCTGGCGTCAGGAGACCCGCATATTCGGGCTCTTCACGGAGGAACGCACGAAAGAAGCCTACCACGTACTTGTTCTGCAGCCGGTGAGCCTCCGCGATCGGAAAGGCGTCTTGGGTGCAAGTACTGTCGTAGATCTCGACGAGCGTTCCCGCTCCGATGCTGGGCCAGGCATCGGGGCCGAGACCAAGGTCGATGAGTGCCTGGCCAATGTCGCACACGTTGGCAAAGTGATAGTGGTTCGCCCCCTCTACATCGACCCGGTAGCGCGGCTGTGCCGACATGGTCGTGAATGCGGGGACGACGTCGGACTCGAGGAGGAAATCGTCGGTGCCGGTCACGAACAGGGTCGGTAGGTCGACGGCGGCGATGTCTGCTTGGGACAGCAGCGTCGTCGAGGCGCCGATCGGCGCGATGGCATCGACGCGAGGATCGGGGCGGGAGCCGGACGCCTCGTAGCCGCCTGCGGCGGCCAGGGCCGTGAAGCCGCCGAAGGAGTGCCCGGCGACGCCCACGTGTTGTTCATCGATGAGACCGAACAGCAGGCTGATCTCGTCGGCATCCAGTACCTCCATCGCGTCGAGGACCGTGCGGACGTCGCGGGGGCGGTCGGCCGCGGCGGCACCCAATGGGGCCTGGGTTCCCGCTTGCGTGTCGCTCAGAGTGCTGCCTGGGTGGTTGGGCGCGACCACGACGAACCCGTGGCTGGCGAGGGTCTCGCACAGCAAGGTGGACTGCACCGCCATGCTTCCGCCACCGTGCGAGAACAGGACCAGTGGGAACGGGCCCTCCGACGATGCCGGGACATCACCCTGGGCGAGCTCGGACGGCAGCTGCAACCCAAATCCGCCGCTCCCGAACAGCTCGTACGCGACCAGGGCCGATTCATCGAAGGCCGCCGCCGGATACCAGATGTGACTGGGAAGCACGCGCCCCGCGACGATCGGGTCGTCGATGTCCAGCGTGGTGTGGCCCACGGGGTAGGGGCCGGGGACGCCGGTTGGCTCGACGTCGTCCGGTGTCGGAACGCCGGTCGAGTCTGCGGTGTCGGTCGTTGCGGTCGCGCCTGGTTCGGTTCCCGTGGTGTCGTCCGTGTCGGTTTCTGCGGTCTGGCCTGTGCCGACCCCCGCGGTCAGCGGGCTCGTCTCGGAGCCGTCCGGCGCTCCGAGCGTGCCTGCGGCCGTGTCGGCTCCCTGCGGAGCAGCCTCCGAGGCACACGCGGAAACGAGCAGCAGCATCGGGAGGGTTGTCGACAATCGGGGCATGGACTGGGTTCGATGGGGCGAGGCCGGCCGTCTCGGGCGTGGGTCGTGGGCTGGTGGTCGTGCTGCAGTATCCGGGCTGGGCATTGTTTATTCGCGGGGCAGAGACTTTCTTGCTGGCACCCGCAGGGGGGCCTCGACGGCGTTCCCACGAGCGTGCGACGACCCGTCGAGACGACGGTGGGCCGGCGTGGGCGCTCGGAGGACGGGGGCTCGCCACGGCGCCCGAGCCGGCGAGTTTTTCTCGCGCGGTGCGTAAAACCGGGGTCGCTCGGCAACTGGGACGGGTATGAGCCGCGGTCGGCTGTCCCGGCCTGGAGCGCTCACCAATCAGCCACGAGCAGGTACCTTGATGCAGCCATCGTCTCCCTCCACACGACCCCAGCGGCGAACTCTGTCCTCCAACGTCTTGGCCAAGGCCGGCTGGGTCGGCGTGCTCGGCGTATCGACCCTCCTGTACACCGCATGCGCTCAGGGAGAAGCTCTCGACGACGGCATGGCCGCGGCCAGCATCGACGATCGGTCTTCGGGACTCGCTCCGCGAAGGGTCATTCAGGGCAACACGGTCGTCGACATCGTCTCACCCGGCGGGAACGCGATCGAGATCGTCTACGAGAGCTACTGTGACATCGTCGTGGACGGCGGCGCTTGTGCGACCTCGAATGCATGCGAAGTCGCGTGTCCCACCGCAACCAACACCGCCGCGTACGAGAACATGGGCGTGTTTCTCGGATGCTTCGACGACTTGTTCGGTCGCGATAGCTACGATGGCAACGGCGGCGAGCTTCGGGCCGTGGTCGAGACTTCGGCGTTCTTGGCTCCGCTGTGGAGCGGCAACGAGGCGATCCTCTCCGATCCCTGGGGCGTCTACGAGGGTGATCCCGCCTCCTCTCTCGACACGGTCGTCCACGAGTTCACCCATGGGGTGATCCTGCACACGGTCGTCGATCCGCAAGTCGGCCCCGAATCCTACCCGCTCAACGAGGGGATTGCCGATGTCTTTGCCGCGGTGTGCAGCTGGTGGAATCTGAGGCCCGCGGCGCCGGACGCCTCCGTGTGGCAGATCTCCGAGGATGTGCTGAGCAACCCGAACGACCTCTCCGACCCGGCGTCGGTCGCTAGCGTCTCGGACCATTATCTCGATGATGGCAACGACAAGGGAGTCGTGGGGCTCGCGTTCTATTTGCTGTCCGAGGGCGGTAGCCACCCTCGGCCCCAGGATCACCCAGGCGGCCCCAACGTCGTCGGTATCGGCATCGAGTCTGCGGCTCGGATCTTCTACAGAGCCCTCGAGTTGCTGCCCCCCAATGCGACGTTCAGCGACATGCGGATCGCGACGAACTGGGCTGCCTTTCAGCTGTACCCGTCGGCTCCAGGTGTCATGACGTCGGTCAACGAGGCCTGGAACGCGGTGGGGGTGATGTGTGAGATTGATCCTGATCCGGGGAGTTGGCTGTGGTGCTCGCTTTGCGGTCCTTGTCCGCAGTAGCGTCGACCATCGAGGTGCCCAGACGTACCGGGTGATCCCGCCGCGATGCGGCACGTCCTCGATGCGGCTCGATGAGCTTGGCGTCGCAGTCGCTGGACTCGTGAGCAACCCTGCCGCTCCGTGTTCGAGATTCAGCAGGATTCGTGTGTTGGCGCTCCTCGATCGACGCGATCACGAACAATTCGTCGAAGCCTGAATACTCGGACGCGTCCGCGGTGACTATGCCGGCGCGGCGGGCTTGGCCACGTTCCATCCAGGCACCAACCTACATCCCAGTTGCCTGGAGGACCGTCGTCGAGCCCGCCGCCAGATCGGGTTCAAACGATGACCAGACCATCTCATCCGGGGATACTTGTCCCCTCGATCGCTCTGCGCTGTGCGGTCGTGTCGTTGGGACTACTGTCCGCCTGCGACCAACCTGGCCGGGACGTGACCGAAGACCTCGACCGCGAAGCCGGTCGCGGCCACGTGCAGACTCAAGGCGGCGTATTCCCGCGTGATGCGTTCACCACGCTCGACTACGGCATCCGGTGGTTCGGGGATGACGGCAGCTCGGGTGACGACAATTTCGATCCAGGCAAGCCGACCGTCATCTACATCCACGGGTGGCAGGCGTTCTCGACCCGGTCCCTGCGGCGGGAGCTGTTGACCGGTCCAAGCCCCGACGCCAGCGATGGCGAACAGGACTGGAAAACGGCGTGGCAGGGCTGGAACGTCGGGATCTTCTACTGGAACCAGCTCGCCGACGAGCTCGAGGTCAAGAACGCCGAGGCCAAGATCTGGGCCGCCGACAACGGGCGTCGGGGTATGCGGTTCCGCTACGTGCTGCCCGGCCAGCAAGGCCCTGCACCCTACGACGTCGCTTACGAAGACTCCCCCGATGCCACGCCGAACGTGCCCGTCGGAGCGCTGTTGTTCGAGAGCTACGTGGCGAACATGGAGCGGTATGAAGACGGGTTGCTCACACCGCCGG
>JAHZJA010000424.1 GCA_022601155.1 Deltaproteobacteria bacterium
CACCCGACGCCTGGCGCGGGCGCTCGAGCAGCGGTTCTCGCTGCTTTGGGTCGAGGGCGAGGTCTCCAACCTCAAGCGGGCCGGCAGCGGGCACGCGTTCTTCACCCTCAAGGATGACGGCGCGGCCCTCCCGGTCGCGATGTGGCGCAGCAACGTCGAGCAGCTGCGCTTCGCGCTGGAGGACGGCCAAATCCTGCGGGTTCAGGGCCGGCTGGGCATCTTCGCCAAGCAGGGCCGCTTTCAGATGTACGCCGAGCAGGCCGAGCCCGCCGGGCTCGGGGCGCTGATGCTCGAGCTCGAGCAACGCAAGGCACGGCTGGCCGCCGACGGGTTGTTCGACGAGGACCGCAAGCGACCGCTGCCGCGGTGGCCACGGGTCATCGGCATCGTGACCTCGGCCCAGGGCGCGGCGGTCCACGACATCCTCGAGATTGCGCGGCGTCGCTGTCCCAGCCGGATCGTGCTGTCGCCTGCGGTGGTGCAGGGCCCCGATGCGCCGCGGTCATTGGTTCGGGCGCTGAGCCGGGTCCAACGGTGGCCTGGGGTCAGCGTCGTGATCATCGGGCGGGGTGGTGGCTCGGTCGAAGACCTGTGGGCGTTCAACGACGAGCGCCTCGCCCGGGCGGTGGCAGCGTGTCCAGTGCCGATCGTCTCGGCCGTCGGCCACGAGGTCGACGTCTCGATCTGCGATCTGGTGGCCGATGTGCGCGCGGCGACGCCGTCCCACGCCGCCGAGCTGGTCGTGCCCGATCGTTCGGCGGGGCAGCAGCGGCTCGCCACGCTCACCCGACGCCTGGCGCGGGCGCTCGAGCGCAACACCCTGGACGAGCGGGCCCGGCTCGAGGCTGCGCGGGCTCGGCTGCATGGCATCGGTCACCGTCTCGGCGCAGGTCGTCGCGAGCGGCTGGAATCGTTGGAGCGACGGCTTCAAGCCCATCACCCGGCGCGACGGCTGGCCCGCGACCAACGCAAGCTCGAGGGGCTCGCGGCTCGGCTTCGTGAGGCGGGCCGCGACCTGGTCCCGGCCACCCGGCGACGGCTGGTGGCGCTCGAGCATCGCCTCGATGCCGCGGGGCACCAGGTGCCACGGGCGGCCCGATTGCGGCTGGCCCGAGCCGCTGCCGCGCTGCAGGCACTGTCTCCGCTGGGGGTGCTCGAGCGTGGCTATGCGGTCGCCACAGACCAGGACGGTCGCGCGATCACCCACGCGAGGCAGGTCGGCGATGGCGACACCATCGCGTTGCGGCTGCACCAGGGGGCCTTGCGCGCACGGGTCGTCGACGTCATCGACGAGTGAGCCCGACGGGCTGCTAGGCTTCGCAGCGCACCAATGATCGAGCTCGCATCCAATCCCGAGGTCTGGGTCTCGCTGCTCGTGCTCACGATCATGGAGATCGTGCTGGGCATCGACAACATCGTGTTCATCACGATCTTGTGCGGCCGGCTCCCGCGTGAAAGACAGCTGCCCGCGCGGAGGTTGGGGTTGGGGGTCGCGCTCGTCGCCCGGCTCGCGCTGCTGTCGGTGATCTCGTGGGTGATGCACCTCGAGAACGAGCTGTTTACCCTGGTGATTCCGTGGTCGGGTAAGAACCTGATCTTGGTCTTCGGCGGGCTGTTCCTGCTGTACAAGGCGACCCACGAGATCTACGAGAACGTCGAGCAGACCCAGGAACACGGCACCTCCATCGGGTCGCAGGCGGCCGAGGCGACGGGCGGGGGGCGCCCGGTCAGCTACGCCAAGATCATCACCCAGGTGATGGTGCTCGACATCGTGTTCTCGCTCGACTCGGTGATCACCGCGGTTGGAATGGCAGAGCACATCGAGGTGATGGTGATCGCCATGCTGATCGCGGTGGGGGTGATGATGATCTTCGCCGGCCCGGTCGGTGACTTCATCGAAGACCACCCGTCGGTCCGCGTGCTCGCCCTGGCCTTCTTGATGCTCATCGGGGTGATGCTGGTGGCCGAGGGATCGGGTCAGCACGTCTCCAAGGGCTACATCTACGCCGCGATGGGCTTCTCGCTGTTCGTGGAGATGCTCAACCTGCGGATGAAGAAGAAGCAAGGAGCGGCCGAGAGCGAAGCAACGCCCGCGGAGGGCGACTGAGCGTGCTTCCACGCGTGTTCGGGGTGCTGGGCGATCCGGTCGCCCACTCGCGCTCGCCCGCCATGCACGGAGCCGCCTTCGCCCGGCTGGGCCTGCCCCATCGCTACCACGCGTTCCATGTTCGGCCCGAGGCGCTGCCCGCTGCGATCGCGGGAGCACGGGCCTTGGGCCTGGGCGGCCTCAACCTGACCGTGCCGCACAAGCGAGCCGCGTGTGGGCTGGTCGACACGCTGTCGGACCGCGCAACGCGGATGGGCGCGGTCAACACCATCGTGGTGGGGGCCGACGGTCTGCACGGCGACAACACCGACGGTCAGGGGTTTTGGGCGGGGCTGGGCGAGCTGCCCGGACGATCAATGGCTCGTGCCGTGGTGCTGGGCTCGGGAGGTGCGGCCCGGGCCGTCGTCGACGCGCTGCACCACGAGCCGGCCCGCCCCGTGGACGTCCTGTGGATCAGTCGGCGGCCCGAAGCATTGCCCCCCGGACCCTGGCGCGCGGGGGGCTGGGACGCGATCGGTGATGCCCTGACGGGCGCCGACGTCCTGGTCAACGCAACGACGGTGGGGATGAAGGGGGGACCAGCCTCGTTCCCCGCGCCCATCGATGTGGAGCGCCTGGGCTCGGGCGCCCGGGTGGTGGACCTGGTGTATCCGCGCCCGGCTGGGGGCCTGCTCGAGATGGCCGCTGCGCACGGGCTGGCGACCCAGGACGGTCTGCCGATGCTGCTGTGGCAGGGGGTGCGGGCCCTGGAGCACTGGCTGGCGATGTCGCTGTCGGCCGACGTCGTCGAGGCCATGCGCACGGCCATCGGGGCTCCGCCCGCGGGCTGAACCCGGGTGGTCGTCTGGATGGATGTTCAGGTGCGATCGGATCGCACCGGGGCTCGAGCGGACGAATGTGGCGTTTTTTTGCCTCCGCGGATCGGGTCCGATAGGCCCGATCCACGACCCGTCGCGCGACGCCTGACCCCGTCGCCAAAGCCGAGGGCGGACAAACACCATGGCCCATTTCGAGCTCGAGGACTGCTTCCCAGACCAAGCCAAGATCATCGTGATCGGCGTAGGTGGGGCCGGCGGCAACGCCGTCAACACCATGATCGAACACCACGTCGAGGGCGTGGAATTCGTCGCCGCCAACACCGATGTACAGGCGTTGGACAAAAATGGTGCCCCGACCCGCATTCAGCTGGGGTCGGCGATTACCCGAGGCCTGGGTGCCGGGGCCAACCCCGACCGCGGGCGTGAGGCCGCCTTGGAGAGCGTTGCCGAGCTGTCCAATGTGCTCAAGGGCGCGGACATGGTGTTCGTGACGGCGGGCATGGGTGGCGGCACCGGGACCGGCGCTGCGCCGATCGTCGCGCAGGTGGCTCGCGAGTGCGGGGCCCTGTGCGTGGGCGTCGTGACCCAGCCGTTCCGGTTCGAGGGCAAGCGTCGCGGCCGCGTGGCGGCCCAGGGCATCGAGACCCTCGAGAAC
>JAHZJA010000425.1 GCA_022601155.1 Deltaproteobacteria bacterium
CCCGGGGGTTCGCGTCAGCATCGTCGGTCACACCGACAACGTTGGCGACCCGGACACGAACATGGAGCTTTCGCGCAAGCGTGCCGCGGCGGTCAAGCAGTACCTGGTCGATGGCGGCGTAGCCGACAGCCGGATCGAGACCGACGGCAAGGGCGACACGGAGCCCAAGGTGCCCAACGATTCCGAGGCCAACCGCGCTCAGAACCGTCGCATCGTGTTCAAGATCATCGCCAACGCACCCACCGAGGTTCGCCCGCACGAAGAGGTGCTGGCAGACCCGGACGCCAAGGTGCTCGGCGACGAGGCCAAGCCGGACGCCGAGTCCGAGGCCAAGCCGCAGTAGTGCGCAGGTGAGCCGCTCCGGGCCCATGGGCCCGGGCGGACGCGTGGTGGCCAGCATGACGCCGAGGGGCTCGCGTTGCCGCCACGCCGACTGCGTCGGAGAGCCACTCGCGGATGCGTCGGGCCGTGTGGGTGCCCGCTCGCAGGCTGCGCGTGACCCTGCTACGGTGAGCGTCGGTTCACAATGCCGCGCGAGCTGGATCGAGCGGGTTTTCCCGTGACGCGATGGAGCGTGGTGCTCCGCGCGACTGCCCGTGACGGCCATGCCCAGCGTGCTCTGGGAGAGCTGTGCTCGACGTACTGGCCTCCGCTGTACGCGTATTTGCGACGGCGGGGCGTGGACCGGGTCGACGCCGAGGATCTGGTGCAGGGGTTCGTCGCGCGCACCCTCGACCAGGCGAACCTCGCTGGGGTCGACCGCGAGCGTGGTCGGTTTCGGGCCTACCTGCTCGGGGCGTTCAAGAACTTCGTCGCCAAGCAGAAGCGGCAGGCTCAGGCGCTCAAGCGAGGCGGTGGGGTCAACTCCGTGTCGCTCGATTTCGAGGATGCGGAGTCCCGCCTGACGGCGGGGGTGCCCGATGCCCGCAGCCCCGAGGCGGCCTACGCTCATGCGTGGGCGATGACGGTGCTGCAGCGCACCGAAGAGCGCCTCCGTGGCGAGTACACCGACAAGGGCAACGCTGCGTTGTTCGAGGGGTTGCGGGGGTTCTTGCTCGGCGGTGATGCACCGCCCTACAAGGACGTCGCGACGGCACTGACCATGACCGAGGGCTCCGTGCGGGTGGCGGTGCACCGTCTGCGGACGCAGTTTCGCCGACATCTGCGCGAAGAAGTGGCCGACACCGTGGTCTCGGGCGCTGATATCGATGCCGAGCTGCGGTCGCTCATGGATGCCCTGCGCGGCCCTGACGGCGGTTGAGTGCAGTGATTTCAGCGACTTACCAATAGCCGCACCGAAAATGACGAAGGTTCGTAACGTCTGGGGTCAAACCGGGCAGAGCACGACATGAACCCGCACCTCATCGCCCGCCCCGCTGCTCTCGCGCTGCTGACCACCGCGCTGCTGACCACCGCCTGCGACCAGGCACCCGGGCCCGACGCGCTCGACGAGATGGACGTGGACGTCGTGGCCCATGTGGATGTGCGCGGACTGCTGAACTCCCCGTGGCTCGCCGATTCCGTCGACGCCGATGTGATGACCGGTCACGACATGCCCAAGTCGTGTGCCGCGGTGCTCGAAGACCTCGACGCGGTCACGATGGCCAAGGCCAAGGCGACCGGCTCGGCGACGGAGCCCGAGGTCGACGTGTTCCTGCACGGTCCGAGCAACCACAAGGAGCTGGCCGACTGCATCGGCGCCCTCCAGGCCAAGGCCAAGGAGAAGGGCAAGTCGCCCACCATCAACACCACCTGGGTCGGCTCGGACATCGTGCGGGTGAGCAACGGCTCGAGCAGCACGCCGAAGGCCGCCCGCCGTCAGCTCGACGGACTGCTGGCCAGCGACCCCAGCCCGGGCGCGAGCAAGGTGTGGTTCGTCGCCTCTGGCATCGGTCACGACGCTTCGGAGCCGCAGTCGGCCAGCGGGTGGCTTCAGCTCGACACCGGCCTCGATGGTCGGCTCGATGTCAGCTTCGGCGAGGCCGCGGCGGCGCTCGAGGCTCGCACCAAGCTGCAGTCGGTGGTGGTGCCCATGCGGCTCGTCCCCGACGTCGCCCCCATCGCCGATGTCGTCGACGTTGGTGGCTCGGGCTCCAACCTCACGATCAACGTGTCCGCCGACGCCGACCAGCTGCAAGCCCTCAAGGATCTCGCCGAGTCCAAGAAGGGGCCCAAGTCGGGGCCGAAGGCCACCTTCAAGGCTGGGCGTGGGCACGACGGCAGCGACGGCGACATGGTGATCAAGGTGGAGATCTAAGGAAGAGCACCTGGTGATGGCCGACCCTTCCCCCCCAGTCGCAGACTCTGCCGACCCCGCGCGCTTGCTCGCGCTGGGCCTGGGCGACGACGACGTCCCCGACGTAGGCGAGATCGACCTGGCCCCCTTCTTGTGTGCGCGCCCAGACCTCGAGCTGCTCGAGTGCCTGGGGCGGGGGGGGATGGGGGTCGTCCACAAGGCCCGCCAGACCAGCCTCGACCGCTGGGTGGCGGTCAAGCTGATGAGCCCCCGGCTGGCCAAGGAGCCAGCGTTCGCCGACCGCTTTGCTCGTGAGGCGCGAGCGATGGCCCGGCTCGACCATCCGGGGCTGGTCCGGGTCATCGACTTCGGCGACGCCGACGGCTTGTTCTATCTGGTGATGGAGCACGTCGATGGCACCGACCTGCGACGCATGATGGCCGAGCGACTGCCCACCGAGCAGGCGCTCGCGATCG
>JAHZJA010000039.1 GCA_022601155.1 Deltaproteobacteria bacterium
CCGACCGATCCGGCGAGTGCCCCGACGGTGGCAGCAGCCCCCGCCACCACCGCAAACGCCACGGATCCGGCCCCCGCCTCCGCCGAGCCCGAGTCGCCCCGCTGCGAGGCCCTGCCCGACTGGCGCTACGAACAAATCGCGCTGCCTCCCGGCTTCGCACCCGAGCTCCCCGCCGGGGTCGAGGTGCTGTGGTTTGCCCCCGGGATGTTCCAGCCCGACGCCTCCGACTACTTCACCTATGCGTTCTCGCTCGACCTCGAGGCCGGTCTCCCCGAAGCAGGTGAGCTCGAGTCGTTGCTCACGCAGTACTACCGTGGCCTGATGAAGGCCGTCGCATCCGATCATCCCCCCAAGCACGAGGCGCAGGTGAGCCTGGCCGCCGACGGACAGTCGGCCACGATCGAGATGAGCGACGAGTTCACCGGAGGCGGCGACGTCACCTTGCACCTGCGGATGTCCACCACCGGGTCGTGCTTGCGCGTGCTGGCCACCGCCCAGCCCACCGACGACAACTGGGCCACGCTGGCGCGATCGTTCGAGTGCTTGTGCGCCAGCGCGCCCTGAGCCGCCTCCCGCGTCAGCCCTTGTATTCCATCATCCCGCGCATCGCTCGCCCGGCTTCGGCGGCGATCTCCTGCTGCTCGTTCCACAGCTCGTGGCAGTCCTCGCACAGCTTGCGGGTCTTGCCGTCGTCTTTGACGCGGGTCAGCTCGTCGGACTCTTCACCACATTCTTGGCATTGCATGTCGTGACTCCAGGCTCGACGCGCACGATACCATCAGCTCTCCTGACGGCGTCCTGTCAGCAAGTCCCGCGGCATCGCTTGAAGGCGCCCCTTCCCCGACGCAAGCTGGTCGCCCCGTGGAGTCGTTTTCGCCGCCTACCCGCACCTGGTTTCGCCAGAGCTTCGAGCGCCCGACCCCCGTGCAGGTGCAGGGTTGGCCGAAGATCGCGGCGGGTGAACACAGCCTGCTCATCGCCCCCACGGGCAGCGGCAAGACCCTCGCTGCGTTCTTGTGGTGCATCGATCGGCTGATCCGTGCGCGGGAGCGGTCGCCGGGGGTCAAGGTGCTGTACATCTCCCCGCTCAAGGCCCTCGTCTACGACGTGGAGCGCAACCTTCGGGCGCCGCTGGTCGGCATCACCCGCACCGCCGAGCTGGCGGGGCACCCGGTGGTCCCTCCCCGCGTCGACGTGCGCACGGGCGACACTTCGCCCAAGGCGCGGCGTCAGCAAGCCCGTGACCCTGGCGACATCCTGGTGACCACCCCCGAGTCGCTGTACCTGCTGCTGGGGTCGCAGGCACGCGAGACGCTGCGCGACGTCGAGACCGTCATCATCGACGAGGTTCATGCGCTTGCGCCCACCAAGCGGGGCGCTCACCTGTCGCTGTCGCTCGAGCGCCTGTCGGAGCAGTGCAATCACGAGCCGCAACGGCTGGGGCTGTCGGCCACCGCCCAGCCGCTCGAAGAGGTCGCTCGATTCTTGGGGGGTGACCGCCAGGTCGCGATCGTCGACACCAGCCAGACGCCCGACATCGACCTCCAGATCATCGTGCCCGTACCCGACATGACACGCCCCGGCGAGGGGCTGGTCGCGATGTTGGATGCCTATGAGGCCGAAGACGGGGAGCCAACCGCACCGCAGGCGCACGACGGCGACCACCCCGAAGCGGATCACGCCGCTCCCCTCGCCACAACGACGCCCACCACCACCGAGCCCACGACGGAAGACGGCGAGCCATGGGATCCGCCCGCCCCCGATGGAGATCCGTTCGCCGCCGGTTTCGATGGTGAGCACCCGTCCGCCAGCCGGGCCCTCGCCGAGCGCCAGCGTCGTCACGTTGCCGCGCGGTGGGCCCGAAAGCGCGACGACACCGAGCCTCCCGTCGGCCCCCGCGCGGGCTCGGTGGTCGTCCCCGCCCCCTCGCCCACCGGCGAGTCGCCGGAGCACAGCATCTGGCCGGCGGTCTATCCCCGCTTGCTCGACCTCATCGCCGAGCACCGCACCACGATCGTCTTCGTCAACTCGCGAGGGCTGTGCGAGCGGCTGGCCCAGCGGCTCAACGAGCTGACCGGTGAAGATGTCGTCCGGGCCCACCACGGCAGCGTCTCGCACCGCCAGCGCACGCAGATCGAGGAGATGCTCAAGGGCGGGGAGATCCGCGCCATCGTGGCCACCAGCTCGCTCGAGCTGGGCATCGACATGGGCACCGTCGACCTGGTGGTGTTGGTGGAATCCCCTGGCGCCGTCTCGCGTGGGCTGCAGCGTGTGGGTCGGGCTGGGCACGGCGTGGGCCAGACCAGTCGCGGCCGTCTGTTTCCCAAGCACCGCGGCGACCTGCTCGAGAGCGCCATCGTTGCTCGCCGCATGCGCGCGGGGGCCATCGAACCGCTTCGCGTGCCCCGCAATCCCCTCGACGTTCTGGCGCAGCAGATCGTCGCAATGTGCAGCCTGGAGACGTGGAGCCTGTCCCATCTCGAGCGGGTGATCCGACGCAGCGCCAACTTCTCCCAGGTCCCCCGCGACGCATTCATCGGCGTGCTCGACATGCTGGCGGGACGCTACCCCTCCAGTGCCTTCGCCGACCTCCGCCCCCGCATCAATTGGAACCGCGACACCGACGAGCTGGAGGGGCGGCGGGGCGCCAAGATGCTGTCGCTCATCAGCGGGGGCACGATCCCCAATCGCGGGACGTACGGGATGTTCATGGGCGAAGGCGGCCCGCGGGTGGGCGAGCTCGACGAGGAGATGGTCCACGAGACCCTCCCCGGACAGAACATCATGCTCGGTGCGAGCACCTGGAGGGTGGAGCAGATCACCCGCGATCGCGTGATCGTCTCGCCCGCGCCCGGGGAGCCAGGGCGCCTGCCGTTTTGGCGTGGTGATGGCCCTGGCCGGCCCATCGAGCTGGGGCGAGCGCTCGGGGCCTTCACCCACGAGGTGGGCAAGCGCGACCGCGAGCAAGCCGAGCCGTGGCTGCGCGAGGAATATGGCCTCGATGCGCTGGCCGCCAAGAACCTGGTGGACTACGTGCAGGAGCAGCGCGAGGCGACCGGTGTGCTGCCCAGTGATCGCGCGATTACCATCGAGCGCTTTCGCGACGAGCTGGGCGACTGGCGGGTCTGCATCCTCAGCCCGCTGGGGGCACGGGTGCACGCCCCGTGGGCCCTGGCGCTGCAGACCCGGCTCGAAGCTCACTTCGGCTTCGAGGTGCAGGCACTGTGGAGCGACGACGGCATCGTGCTGCGCCTGGTCGAGGTGGAGGAGCTTCCCGCTCTCGAGCTGCTGCTTCCCGCCCCCGACGAGGTCGAGGCTCAGGTCGTAGAGCAGCTCGCCCACTCCGCCTTGTTCGCGGGGCAGTTTCGCGAGAATGCGGCGCGAGCCCTGCTGCTCCCCCGCCAGCGCCCCAACCAACGTCAGCCCCTGTGGGCGCAGCGACTCAAGGCGCAGCAGCTGTTGGCCGTTGCGCGGGAGTTTCCGTCGTTTCCGATCATCATGGAGACGTACCGGACCTGTCTCCAAGACGTGTTCGATCTGCCCGCGCTCACCGAGCTGCTCGCCGCCATCGCGCGCCGCCAGGTCCGGGTCGATGTGGTCGAGACCTCCTCGCCGTCGCCGTTCGCCCGCTCGCTGGTGTTCGATTATGTCGCCGTCTACCTGTACGAGGGCGACGCCCCGCTGGCCGAGCGCAAGGCTCAGGCCCTCTCGCTCGACCGCCAGCTTCTGCGCGAGCTGCTGGGGCACGAGCAGCTCCGCGAGCTGCTCGATGCCGCGATCATCGATCTCGTGGAGGCCGAGCTGCAGGGGCTGGCCGACCAGCGGCAGGCACGGCACCCCGACGCCCTCCACGATCTGCTGCGGCGTGCGGGCGACCTGGATGAAGACGAGCTCGAGGCGCGGTGCACCGAGGCCCCGGGCGCTTGGCTCGAAGTGCTGGAGCGCTCGCGAAGAGCCATCCCGCTGCGCGTGGCCGGAGCGCCACGGTGGATCGCGATCGAAGACGCCGGTCAGTACCGCGATGCCTTGGGCTGCCTGCCCCAGCCGGGCATCCCCGCCGTCTACCTCGAAGACGTCCCCGATGCCCTCGACGGCCTCGTCGCGCGGTGGGCCCGGAGTCACGGGCCGTTCGTCGCTGCCACCGTCGCCCGCAGGTGGGCGGTGCCACGCGGGCAGGTCGAAGACGCCCTGCGGCGACTGGAAGCCAAGGGCGTGGTGCTGGGCGGCGAGTTCCGTCCGGGCGGCCACGGTCGCGAGTGGTGCGACACCGAGATCCTGCGGACCATCAAGCGCCGGACCTTGGCCAAGCTCCGCGGCGAGATCGCCCCCGTGGACGTCGCCGCGCTGGGGCGATTCTTGCCGCAGTGGCACGGCATCGGCGACAGCCGCCGCGGTGTCGCCCGCCTCGAAGAAGTCCTCGTGCAGCTCGAAGGTTTCGCCGTCTCCTACCGCGAGCTCGAGACGGTGATCCTGCCCGCGCGGGTCCCCGATTTCAGCCCGCGGATGCTCGACGAGCTGGGCGCGATGGGCTGGCTGGTGTGGGTGGGCCGCGGCTCCCTGGGCAAGACCGACGGCCGCGTGGCCCTGTACCGCCGCGACCGCGTGGGCCAGCTGGTCGACCCTCCCGCGCCCCCCGA
>JAHZJA010000426.1 GCA_022601155.1 Deltaproteobacteria bacterium
CAGCCATGACGCCAGGCTCCGCAGGTGCCGGTCCATGTCGAACGTCTCCCCGTCCTTGCTCACCACCTCCCGAATTCGTCGCTCCTGCTCCTCCCATTCCCTCACCCGCTCCCCGAACCGCGTCTCGTCCACGAACGTCACCCGCGGGATGATGCACGCCACGTCATCCGCACACCGGGCCGTCCCCCACACCACCAATTCAGCCCCGTGCTCCTTGCCCAGCGCCACCGCTCGCTGCTGCGTCCTGTCGTAGTCCGCTGCCGGCCACGTCTCGAACGTCGGCACTACCAGCTGACCGTCGTCGCCCAGCCCCTCGTCCACCAGCAGGTTGCGTACGTTCTTGAGGTACGACCGTAGAACATCGTCGTCCTTCTGCGCTCCGCTCTCCGTGTTCAGGAACAAGATGCGAATCGGCCGCTTCTTCGTCGCCAGCGCCAACGCGGCTGGCAGCTCGGCGTCCAGTAGCTCGACCCAGGCCCCGCGCGGCACCTTGCCGTGCTCCAGCATCACCACCGAGGTGTGGCCCTTCACCTTCACTACCTTTATGAGCCCCACCACCTCCCGGTCGAGCACGATTCCCTCGGTCGACCCGTCGACGATTCCGTCGCCCAGTACCTGGTAGACATCACCCCACCGCACCCCGTTGTGCTCGCCCACGTCGATACGCCACCGGGCGTGGCCTTCGTCCCGCAGCACCTTGCCAATTCGGTGGCCCACGTGCTGGCCGTCGGGGAAGGGGGCCACCTCGAGGCTGCCGTCGCGGTGCTCGACGGGGAGGTAGTCGGCCACCAGCGACACCGTGCGTGGGGCGGCCTCCAGGACTCGTCCGTAGCCCACCACCTGGCGGTCGCCGTCGGCGCCGATGGGGGTGTACAGGGCCAGCAGCCGGCCTCGGTGGTAGCCGTGACCTTCGGGCGCTTTGGCTCGGTACAGCAGTTGCGCGCTGCTCTCGTCTCGTTGCGCCTCCAGATGCCCGACGAACGGGGATCGCTCGGGCTCCGGGTGGTCAGTGGGTTTCTGCCCCATCCGACATGCGGTCGAAGCGAGCGTGGTCACTACGAAGACGATGAACGCTCGCAATAGGGGAGCCACAGCGGAGGGAGGGGGGACGGTGAGTTCAGCGCGCTGTTTCATGATCATTCACTGCCTTGTGTTGATGAGTGACCGCGGCGAGGACAATCGTCACGGTTGGGCCGCCGCGAGGGCGGCGGCAAGCGCCTGTCGGCCCGGCGTCTACTGGCCGCGGTTCTTAAAGACCGCGTAGCGGTGTTCAAGCGACCCGTCGACCTGCGGCATACGGAGCAGGTCGCACCTCGCGGTGATTCCGGGTCGGTGGTCAGGCCCGTTGACGATCTGGCATTCGCCGTCGAGCCGGGTATCGAGGCCCAGCGGGACGGGACCGTCGGCCACGACCGGGCGGCCGAGAACCCAGAACACGTCCCCAGCCTGTAGACCGTGGTGCGAGCCAACATCCAAGACGACGTGGGGATCCTCGTCGTCTGTACTGCTGGCGTCCACGATCTTGGCGACGCATTGGCCGACCGATGGGTGCCCGGTCGGCGCCAGGGGCTCCACCGCGAGCTCGACGAGTGGTCGGCCACGATCTTGGAGTCGCTGGCATTGCACGGCGACCTTCACCGTGCCCGAATTGGGTGGAGGGGCTTGGACGACGCTCAATACCGCGACCCGCTCGGGGTCCCCCGTCCGTGCAATCGGCCGGAGCGCGGCGAATAGTGTCCCCTGGTGAGCGAGTGCGGACATATTCCGAGGGAGGTTCGTGACGTAGAAGTTGTCGCCGTCGCGAATGAGTGTGGGCCCATCGGTGTTCGTAGGTTCATCGACCGGGGGCATCGTCTCGGAGCCTGGGCCCGACAGGCACGCGGCCACCACAGAGGCCAGCACGGCGACCACTATCGTTCGGTATCTCATCTGAATCACTCCTCTGAAGTCCAGGGCTGCTACCCAGGAAGACGCCCCACCGGCCGCAACCGAAACTGGGTCCCTTCGGCGACGGTGTGCTTGCTGGTGAGCCGACACCGAATCTCGTTGCTGTCGCGGTCGGTGACCTTGCAGGCGGGCCGTCGGCCTTGGGCGTCGACGTTGACGGCCTCCAGCACACCAGGGGCCGGCACGCGAGGGCCCGTCAACAGCAACTCCCCATAGGCTGTCCCCACCGCAGAGGTCTGCGCTCCGGCCTCCCAGCGACGCTCGTCGACCTGCTTGTCGTTCATGGTTGGCATGGGTAGAGTCTCGACATCACCGATGCCGCTGGCCCCGTTGGCCTTGACCGGTTCGTCTCGAGTGACTGAGGGGCTGGGGCGGCGACGGCGCGCTCCAGCTCTCCCCGTTGTGACCGGCTGTGTTCCGTCCGCGGCAGGAGCCGGTTGGTCCGGCGTTGTTTCGTTGTCTCCCGCAGGCCCCAGGTCTGGTTCATGCTCGGCAGGCCCGCCATCACCTCGTTTGCTGACGGCAGCGAGATGGTCTCCGGGCTCGTTGCTCTCGGCCGCCCCGCCGAGCCGCGGCCAATCGATGGTGCTCGCGACGGCCAACGAGATGCATCCAAGGAGAGCCGCGGTGCTCCAACCCCACGGCATGCGGCGTTGGGGCAGCGGAGTCGGCACTACGGCTCGGGGTCTTGGTCGCCGCTTGCCTGGGCGATCACCACGAATGCCCGCAACGAGTTGCTCGAAACCATCGGGCTCCGCGAGGTCCACCCACATTCGCAGCTTCAAGAAGCCGCCCACGCTGGTCTGCCGCGTGCCCGGCAGCAGCACTGGAATGACGCGCTTGCCTTGGTCGTCGGCAGCCTGGATGAGGGCAAGGTCCTTCTCTTGCTCGCGCCACGCGCTGTACCCGTTAGGCCCGATGAACACGGCGACGCAGCCGCTGTGGCAGAGGCCGTCCTCGAGCCCTCGGACCCAGCTCTCGCCTGGAATCAGCTCCCAGCGGTCGAGAAACGGCTCAATGCCCTCGTCGCTCAGCCGGCTCGCGATGTCCTCGACCGCCGTACGATCGGCGCTGTTGTAGGACAGGAACACGTCGTAGCGACGCGCATCGGGCTGAGGTGCGCTCACAGTGGACTTCCCGGGCTTGGAGTTGGACGAGGCTGTCCAATTTGTGGCACAGCCA
>JAHZJA010000427.1 GCA_022601155.1 Deltaproteobacteria bacterium
CAAGCGATTCGATCCGGGCCCGGTCTCGGCGAGATGGAAGGCCCGCGAGGGGGTCTACCGCCCCTCCGGCAGCACGACCGGTCCCATCGAGTCCGTCCGTCTGACCGTGCAACAAGGGGGGCTTCACGTCGAAGCCGTCATCCCCGGTCAGGGCGCCCCGCTGCACTTCGTGCTCGAGGCTCACACCGATGGCTTGGCCACCGTCGCGGGCCTCGGACGGCGTAGCGGAGGGGCGGTCGTCGCCTTCGAGCGGGAAGGTCGACAGTACCTTCGCTCCTCGGGCTTCGAGTTCGTCAGGGACCCGTAGGCGTCGCCGGTACAGTCGCGTCGCGGCTGCGTTCGGCTGACGACACCGTCGGTCTGTGTCCTCCAGCGAATGCCGTTGAGCGGTGGCGGGACCAGCGTCTGGCCGCTCGCCACCGCATCGGCAGCCGCATCAGAAGACTTCGCCGCACATCAGCCCGAGGTTGGCGATCTGCGCCTCGATGAGCTCGGCGCACGCCTCCGCCTGGATGTTGGTGACGAACAGGGACTCGAACCCGGACTCGGGCGAGCTCGACTCGCACTGCCCCGCCTGCCCCTCCTCCCAGTTGACCGACACGAAGCCGCCCAGTCCGTCGATCTGGGCGTTGCCGCCGGTCCCGAAGTCCTCGACGAAGCAACCATCGATGGGCCCCGCGTTGGGGTCGAGCACCAGCTGCTGGAACATCGCCATGTCGAGGCACACCGCCGGGCAATCCTCGGGATCCGGGGCCGGGATCGGGGGGCCGCTGGTGACCTGGGCCCCACAGCCGCCGACCGCGATGTCATCGAGGAACCAGCCCTGCTCGAAGCTGCAGCAGTCATCGAGCGTCTCGTACTCGAAACGCAGCGTGCCCGACTGCCCGGCAAGGACCGCGGTGTCGAAGACGATCTCGTCCCAGTCGTCACCCGCGCGCTCCGACTGTCGGAAGTTGCAGAACGCTTGGAGATTGACCCCGCTGGTGCAGTCGGCGAGCAACCACGACTCCCCCGTCTCCGCCTCGAAGTAGATCCGCTTGCGGTCGTAGTAGTCGCCGCCCTCGTCCACGTGCCACGAGCGCATCAACAGCGACTCACCGAGCGTGATGGGGCCGATCGTCGCCGCCGAGTCCTCGGAGTCGTCGCCGGGGTACGGCGCAATGCGGTTGCCGTCGGTGCCGAGCACCTGCGACGGGAACGGAGTCTCGGGCAGGTCATAGCTCGGCGGCGCCGCACCATACAGCTGCCAGTCGCCCGTGGCCTCGAGCACGGGGCTTTCGCCCTCGAAGTCGAACACCACCGTGCCTCCTCCGCCTCCCATGGATCCCGGCGACCGAACGCTCGATCCCGCCGCGTAGGCATCGCACGGGCTGTCGTAGACGGTCCCGTCGCAGCCGCACACGGGGTCGGCCGGAACGCCCTCGCAGCTGGCCGGGGGCTGCAGGCACACGCCGGCGATCGACTCGCCACAAGATCCGCCCTCATCGAAGTAGCAGCGCAGATCAGGATCGCAGTCGGCGTCGGAGGCACAGCCGTGGGGCGGCAGGTGCATGATGTACGTGCCGCACGGCTCGAACTCGAAGTCGGGGTACGCCGGGCCCCAGTACCAGTCCGCGTTCTGGGCCAGGTTGTCCCAGTCGCCGACCCCCCAAAAGCTGAACACGTCGACCCAGTAGGACGCCGCGGTGGGCCCATCGAAGAACACCGGAATCGTGGTCCAGTTGTCGCCGGGCTGACCGGTGACCGCCATCGCCTCGTGCGTGGGCACGACCCCGACCAGTGAGTGATAGGCCGCCACGGTCCCGTCGAACTGAGCCACGACCGATGAGCCGTAGGGGATCGGAAAGTCGACACCTCCGCCAGGGCTCCAGTTGATGTACGCCTGCGTACCGGCGTCCCAAAACCATGCGGCGGTCATCGACGCGCCCATCTGGGCGTAGAGATCGGCGGCACTGTCCGGACCGTCGAGCATGCAGATCCCAAAGTTGTTGAACCCTGGCGCCGTGGCGGTGGTGGTCTTCATCACCATCGTCGACAGCCGTGCCTGGGATCCGAACTCTCCGTTGTCGACGAAGGCCACGCGGTAGAAATAGTGCGGAGTCTCGACCGACGAGCTGGCCGCCCCCGGGTCGATGTAGCTGGTCTGCTCGAGCACGAGCTCGCTGTCGATACCCGGGGCAAGGGGCTCCCCGGGCAACAACTCGAGCAGCGCGGTCGCGTCCGTCGAGCGGTACACGATGGCCTCTCCCGCGTAGCCGCTGCCGGACCAGTCGAGCACGACGTCTTCCCCACTGTCGCCCCCGAGAGCAATCGTGACCTCGAAGCCGGGTACGGCAGCGTCGTGGTCCTGAGTCGTCAGCGCGTGGCTGCCGGTCTGCGGCCGCTCACCACGGGCACCATCTTCTGCCTCGAGCGGTTCG
Source organism: Deltaproteobacteria bacterium (assembly GCA_022601155.1). Lineage (GTDB taxonomy): Bacteria > Myxococcota_A > Polyangia > Nannocystales > Nannocystaceae > Paraliomyxa. Next base: position 2,421 of record JAHZJA010000427.1, read on the forward strand.
CCGCCGCGTGGGTCGTCGAGATCGGCATTGCAGCCCGGGCCCATCGCCAATGCGGTCAACGCCGCCACTCGCGTCCACGTGAATACAGATCCATTTCGCATAGTTCGCCCGTCCCGCCATCGTCCGTTGGAGGTCGACCCACCCGGTGGAGTGGGCTCGCGGAGGTACAGCAGAGACTTCGTCACGCCGCGGTCGAGAGACCATCACGCGAGCGCGAAATCTGTCGCTTGTGACCTGCTAGGCCCCTTCCTTGGGGACTGCACGATCACATCGACTTCCGCCACAACGGGATACGATGTCGGTGAATGAGTGTCAATCGCGGTGGCTGAAATACTTGTCGTGCGCTTCGCCTCGAATGAAAACGCGCGCGTCGAGACGACCAGACTCCGCACCATCGCGCTCGACCATGGGCGCGACACGGTCACCGGACCAAGTTGGCGCCCTCGCGATCGCGCTCCTGAGCACGTGCACCGACCTGAAAAACGCGGCCATCGAAGACCCCGGCCAGTGATGGGCCGGTGCCGGGTTCATGCACCCGTTGGAGCGACCGCCTCATCGAGTTTGACGACCAGCGAGTTCCGCTCACCAGCGCCAAACGTCTGCAGGAGTTCGTACAGCCGCAAGCGTGCCAGCGCCGGATTGTTCTCGATCATCTTGGCCGCGTTGGCCAAACTGCGCAGCGCCGCCGTCTGAGCCCGCGCACGCTCGAGCGCGGCCAGGCCCGCCTGCCGGGCCCGCATCGCCTCGCCAAAGGCCCGGCGAGTCTCGGCGGGGAACGTGATGTCCTTGAGTTCGACCGCCTCGACCCGAACGCCAAAGACCTCCGCCTCCTTGCCAACTCGCACTGTCATCGTCTCCGACAGGCTCCCCCGCTCCGACGTGATCGTCTCCACCGGCGTTGTCCCCATCACCTGACGCAGTGCCAGCTGGACCGAGCTGTGGAGTGAGCGCTCGTAGTCCTCGACTCGATGGGCCGCCCCCTCGGGCTCCACGACGGCGAAGTAGCACTGCGCACTGACCTTCACGGCCACGTTGTCAGCCGCCAAGATGTCTTGACCCGCCACGATGATCTCCCGTCGGCGCATGTCGATCGTCTCGACGGTGATGCCCCGGCCCCAGCCACGGCGCGAGCCGGGCCCCACGGTACGCACCCACTTGCCACGGCGGTAGACGAGCCCCACATGGCCCTCGGGGACCTCGAACCAACGTGCATGCACGCCACCCAAGACGGCCACGAGGACGACGGCGATTCCGAATGCGATTGCGACTGAAGTGCTCATGGTTTTCTCGTTCTTTCATTCCTCGCCCGGTGCCGACCCCGGGCACCACCCGAGACGGACGGGAGCTCGTAGCTCGCGAGGTCCGTATCGAGTCATCCGAAGACGTGGGTGACCGGGGCCGACTGGGCGTCGTCGTGTCGGCGACGGTGAAGATCCGACGCGCAAGACCGGAGGTCCGAACTGGCCCTCGGTTGCTGGACTCTCCACCCCCGACTACGAGAGCAATGAGCGTGCCGACACTTCAACTACTCGGAATCATTGATCCGAGAGTCCCTCGCGAGGCCTCATGTCTTAGAACATCGACTCGGGTTTTATAATCTAGCCGCATACTCGACCCGAGCCCAACCCGGGGCCGCACCGAGACGACAGCCGCTGCGCCTCCAACCACGACCACGGCCATCACCCGCGGGGCCATGCCTCGGGCAGTCGACGAGCGGCCTGGCCTCGGTGTCTTCGGGCGGAGCGGGGACGCTGCTCGACCAGGCGGTGGTCGACCGCCAACTAGGACAGGTTGGCCTCGATCGCATCGACCACGCGCAGCGCCGCATCCGTGAGCTCGGTCCCGGGCCCAAAGATCTCCGCGACGCCCATCTGTCGCAGCGCGTCGTGGTCCTGCGGGGGAATCACGCCTCCGGCGACGACGACGATGTCTTCGCGGCCCTGCTTCGCCAGGGCCGCGCGAAGCTGCGGCACCAGCGTGAGGTGCCCGGCCGCCAAGGAGCTGATCCCCACCACGTGCACGTCGTTCTCCACGGCCTGGCGCGCCGTCTCCTCGGGCGTCTGGAACAGCGGACCGATGTCCACGTCGAAGCCCATGTCCGCGAATCCGGTGGCGATGACCTTGGCCCCACGGTCGTGCCCGTCTTGTCCCATCTTGGCGACCAGCAGCCGGGGACGACGGCCCTCCGCGGACTCGAATCGATCCACGCGCTCGAGCACGGCGGTCAGCTGAGCATCGCCAGCGCGTTCCTTGCGATAGACCCCTGCGATCGAGCGTTGCTCTGGCACGTAGCGCCCCCATGGTTGTTCGAGTGCGGCCGAGATTTCACCGACGGTGGCCCCGGCCCGAGCGGCCTCGACCGACAGCGCGAGCAGGTTGCCGTCGCCGGTCTCGGCACTGTTGGTCAGCGCGGTCAATACCGACGCCAGCACGGCGTCGTCCCGCTCCGCACGAAGCGTCGCCAGCCGTGCGAGCTGAGCCTCGCGCACGGCCTGGTTGTCGATCGACAGCACCTCGATGGGTGTCTCATCGGTGACGCGCCACTGATTGACCCCGACCAGCGGCTGCTCGCCCGCGTCGATCCTCGCCTGGGTTCGGGTAGCCGCCTCTTCGATGCGCCGCTTGGGCAGGCCTTGCTCGATCGCTCGCGCCATCCCGCCCATCTGCTCGATCTCCTCGATGAGCGTCCAGGCCCGACGTGCGAGCGCATCGGTGAGCCACTCCACGTAGTGGCTGCCGCCCCACGGATCGATGCTGCGGGTCATCCCCGCCTCTTGCTGCAGGTACAGCTGGGTGTTGCGGGCGATCCGAGCGGAGAAGTCGGTGGGCAGCGCCAGCGCCTCGTCGAAGGCATTGGTGTGCAGCGACTGGGTGTGACCGCCCACCGCCGCCAGGGCCTCTACACAGGTGCGCGCGACGTTGTTGTAGGGGTCGGCCGCGGCGAGGCTCCATCCCGAGGTCTGGCAGTGGGTGCGCAGGGCGAGCGACTTGTCGCTCTTGGCTCCCATGCCCTTCATCAGTCGCGCCCACAACATGCGGGCGGCACGAAGCTTGGCCACCTCCATGAACACGTGCATGCCGATCCCAAAGAAGAACGAGATGCGCGGGGCAAAGGCGTCGATGGGCAGACCAGCCTCCATACCCGCCCGCACGTACTGCACGCCGTCGGCCAGGGTGTAGGCCAGCTCGAGGTCGGCGGTCGCTCCCGCCTCCTGCATGTGATAGCCGGACACGCTGATGCTGTTCCACCGCGGCATGTTCTTCGCCGTGTAGGCGAAGATGTCCCCGATGATGCGCATCGAGGGCTCCGGTGGATAGATGAACGTGTTGCGGACCATGAACTCCTTGAGGATGTCGTTCTGGATGGTCCCGGTGAGCTTGGCCGTCTCGACGCCCTGCTCCTGCGCCGCGAGGATGAACAGCGCCATGATGGGCAGCACGGCCCCGTTCATGGTCATCGACACGCTGATGCGATCGAGCGGAATCGAGTCGAACAGGATCCGCATGTCGAGGATCGAGTCGACGGCGACACCCGCCATGCCGACATCGCCTGCGACCCGCGGGTGATCGGAGTCGTAGCCACGATGGGTCGCCAGGTCGAACGCCACGCTGAGACCACGCTGGCCCGCCGCGAGGTTGCGCCGATAGAAGGCGTTGCTCTGCTCGGCGGTGGAGAAGCCCGCGTACTGGCGGACGGTCCACGGACGCTGCACGTACATCGTGGGGTACGGGCCACGCACGAAGGGAGCGAACCCGGGCATGGTCGACAGCTGGGCGGGGTCGGGCCTGTCGTCGACGCCATAGCGCGGCTGGATCTGGATCCCCTCGGGGGTGGACCACGGCGGCGTGACGGGCAGGGCCGCCGCGGCGGAC